>NZ_JBITJV010000006.1:0-55334 GCF_044460385.1 Streptomyces sp. NPDC050121
TACGCGGACGACCCTCCGCCTTGCGATGCACCGCACCAGACGCCGCGGGCCCCGCCCTCCGGGCGGACGACGCTACTTTCGAAACACGCCCTAGTTCCGCTGCTCCTGCCAGGAGCGGTAGTGGTCCAGCAGGGTTTCCTCGATCGGGCGGTAGATGAGCCCCAGTTCCTCGGTGCTTCTGCGGTTGTCGACGCGGAAGCGGATGCCGAGGTGCGCCCGGATGTAGTCCTGGGAGAGGCCGAACGCGGGGCCGAGGACGCGGACCGGCCAGTGCGGGAGGGCGGTCCGGGGCAGCCGCAGGTTGCGCGGGTGGTGCTTCCGCAGGGCTCTCGCCATCTGGTGGAAGGAGGTCATCTCCTCGGCCGCGACGATGTACCGGCCGTGTGCTTCGGGGCGTTCCGCCGCCGCGATGTGGGCCGCCGCCACGTCCCGTACGTCGACGGTGGTGAAGCTGAAGTCGGGGGCGCCGTAGAAGAAGTAGCCCTTGAAGAGCTCGTCCAGGAGGAACAGGCTGCCCGAGTCCGAGGCGGGGGTGAGCGAGGGGCCCAGGATCAGGCCGGGGTTGACGGAGACCATGCGCCAGCGCTTCTGCGCCGCCTCGGCCGCCCAGGCCGCCTGCTCCGCCACGGTCTTGGCGTAGTGGTACGGGTTGTTCTCCACCGTGCTGGTGGTGTTGAAGTACTTCTCCGACAGCGTCTGGTCGTCCATCTGACGTACGTCGGCGTAGTCGCCGAAGATCGCGCCCACGGTGGAGGTGAAGACGAGGCGCTCGACGGTCTCCGTGCGCTCGATCGCCGCCACGACGTTGCGGGTGCCCCGCAGGGCCGGTTCCACCACGTCCCGCAGGCCGTCCTTGATCTTCTCCGGCATGAGGAACGGCGAGGCCACGTGGAAGACCACCGCGCAGCCCTTCGCCGCCTCGTCGAAGGAGCCCTCCGTCAGCAGGTCCGCCTCGAAGAGGTCGAGCCGGCCGGGATGGGCGTCCCGCAGGGCGTGCAGGGGACGGAGCTTGGCCGTGTTCGCCGTGCCGCGCACGGTGGTGTGGACGTGGTGGCCGCGTTCCAGGAGCTGTTGCACGAGATGGGCGGCCACGAAGCCGCTGCCTCCCGTCACGAGTACCGTCCGGCCGGCCGGGCTTCCGCTCACGCGCGCTCCCCTCAGAGGTCGGGTCGCGTCATGATCCCATCAAGGACGGCCGTCTCCCCCTTGCTTACCGGGAATTCGCCGGACCGGCGTCCGTCGAGCGGGCGGTGCCGGTCGGCCGGTGCGAGAATCCGCCGCTCGTGCGTCCCGCCCTGCACCCGGGCCCCGGCGTCGGCCGCCAGCGACCTGCGGTCGGGGTGACTGCCCGGTGCGAGCGCCGGCAGTACCTCGACGTCCGCGACCAGACCCCGCGCCGACACCACCCGCCACAGCGAGGCGAGCAGCGGGTCGTCGCCGACGAACGCCGCCGCGGTGCTGGCCCCGCCCGCGCGGTCCAGGTAGCGGATGCGTACCGGCTGGACGGGCACGCGGGCGTCCAGCGCGGCCTGGAACACGGCCCGCCGGAAGTGTCCCTGGGCGCGGCCGCACCAGGTGCTGCCCTCCGGAAACACGGCGACCGCCCGCCCGGCCCGCAGCACGTCGGCGATCCGGGTGACCGTGGCGGGCAGGGCGCGCAGCCGGTCGCGGTCGATGAACAGGACGCCGCCGCGGGCGGCCAGCGCGCCCGCCACGGGCCACCGCCGGATCTCGGCCTTGGCCAGCATCCGGGCCGGGCGGACGGCGGCCAGCAGCGGGATGTCCAGCCAGGAGATGTGGTTGGCGACCAGGAGCAGCCCGGTGGCGGTGGGCGCGGGCGAGCCGGTCACCCGGATCCGCACCCCCGCCGCCCGCACCACGGCCCGGCTCCACGACCGCACCACGCGGTCCGGTATCCACTGTCCCACCGGTGACAGCACGACCCCGACCAGGACCAGCACGACCACCGACGTGAGCCGCAGCACGGCCCTCGGTACGGCCGTGAGGGACGCCGTCGTCTCCACGCACGCCCGCGGGGTGCAGGGTGCGCTGGGCAGCCAGACGCTCATCAGGCCGGGACGAGGGAGAGGAAGTGCCGCAGATAGCGCTGGTTGACCCGGCGCATCGAGAGCAGCACGTACAGGTCGGCGACGCCGAAGTCGGGGTCGTGGGCGGGCTCCCCGCACACCCAGGCGCCGAGGCGGAGATAGCCGCGCAGCAGCGCCGGGAGTTCGGTGCGGGCGACCGGGCCGGCGCCGTTCGGGGCCCAGGGCAGCAGCGGCCGTACCCGGAACTCCTCCGGCGCCAGGTGCTTCTCGCGCACCCGGTCCCAGGTCGCCGTCGCCAGGGCGCCGCCGTCGGCGAGCGGAATCGAGCAGCAGCCGGCCAGCCACTCGTGGCCGCGGTCCACCATGTAGCGGGCGATCCCGGCCCAGATGAGGCCGATGACGGCGCCGTCGCGGTGGGCGGGGTGCACGCACGAGCGGCCGACCTCGACCAGGCCGGGCCGGATCGCGTCGAGCCGGCTCAGGTCGAACTCGCCGTCGGAGTAGAGACGGCCGGCGACCGCGGCCCGCTCGGGCGGCAGCAGCCGGTAGGTGCCGACCACCTCGCCGGTGTCCTTGTCCCGGATGAGGAGGTGGTCGCAGTACGCGTCGAAGGCGTCGGTGTCCAGGCCCGGTTCCGGGCCGTCGAGCCGGGCGCCAAGCTCCCCGGCGAACACCTGGTGACGCAGCCGCTGCGCGGCCCGGACGTCGTCCAGGTCGCGGGCGAGCGACACGAGGTAGCCGGAACCGCCGGGCGGGACGGCGAGGGCGGGGGGCGAGACGGGCATGGCGGTCATGGAGGTCTCCTGCGCCGAGCGGAAAAGCATGGGGACAGTGCATGGGGAATCTGCACCTGCTTTCTTCCGCGGTCGGCTGGCCTCGGCGTGTCCGGCGCGGGACCCGTGGATGTGCGAATGCTGAATGCCGGAAGTCGTCGCCCGCAGGCTTGCCCGCCTCGCCGGTCCCGGCCGCCCTGCCGGGTGCCTTCCGGCGGTGCCATGGGTCCCGGATGGGGCCGGGGACGCCTGGCAGGGCAGGGGATGCCTGGCGGGGCCGGGGATGAGCACCACTCCCGGCCCCGCCCGTCCGCACCTTGTCGGCGAACGTCCGGTGGTCCCGCCGTACCCGCTATGGCGCTACCGCTTGGCGACCTTCCTGGTGGCCCGCAGCCACTCCTTGTTCATGCTGGTGATGGAGACCAGCGGGATGCCCTTGGGGCAGGCGGTCGCGCACTCCCCGGCCAGCGTGCACCCGCCGAACCCCTCCTCGTCCATCTGCGCCACCATGTCCAGCACCCGCGTCTCCCGCTCGGGCGCCCCCTGGGGCAGGACGTTCAGGTGGTTGACCTTGGCGGACGTGAACAGCATCGCCGCTCCGTTCGGGCAGGCGGCCACGCATGCCCCGCACCCGATGCACTCCGCGTGCTCGAAGGCGAAGTCGGCGTCCGGTTTCGGCACCGGCGTCGCATGGGCCTCCGGCGCGGCACCGGTCGGGGCGGTGATGTACCCGCCGGCCTGGATGATCCGGTCGAACGCCGACCGGTCCACCACCAGGTCCTTGATCACCGGGAACGCGGACGCCCGCCACGGTTCGACGTCGATGGTGTCGCCGTCCTGGAAGGAGCGCATGTGCAGCTGGCAGGTGGTGGTGCGCTCCGGGCCGTGCGCGTCGCCGTTGATGACGAGCGAGCACGCGCCGCAGATGCCCTCGCGGCAGTCGTGGTCGAAGGCGACCGGGTCGTCACCGCGCAGGATGAGTTCCTCGTTGAGGGTGTCGAGCATCTCCAGGAAGGACATGTCGGGCGAGATGCCGTCCACCTCGTACGTGGACATGGCGCCGTCGGCGTCGGCGTCGCGCTGCCGCCAGACGCGCAGGGTGAGCTTCATGCGTAGCTCCGCTGGGTGGGGTGGACGTACTCGAAGACCAGGTCTTCCTTGTGCAGGACGGGAGCGGAGCCGGTGCTCGTGAACTCCCAGGCGGCCGCGTACCCGAACACGTCGTCCCGGCGGGCCGCCTCGCCGTCGGGGGTCTGGGACTCCTCGCGGAAGTGGCCGCCGCAGGACTCGGCCCGGTGCAGCGCGTCGAGGCACATCAGCTCGGCGAGCTCCAGGTAGTCGACGACCCGGTTGGCCTTCTCCAGGGACTGGTTGAACTCCTCGCCGGTTCCGGGCACCTTGATGCGGCGCCAGAACTCCTCGCGGATCTGCGGGATGCGCTCGAGTGCCTTGCGCAGTCCGGCGCCCGTGCGGGCCATGCCGCAGAACTCCCACATCAGCTCGCCGACCTCCCGGTGGAAGGAGTCGGGAGTGCGATCGCCGTCGACGGACAGCAGCAGGTTCAACCGGTCCTGCGTCTGAGCCAACACCTCCTGCACGACGGGGTGTTCGTCGCCCACCTCGCCCTGGCGCGGGTGGCGGGCGAGGTAGTCGTTGATGGTGGCCGGCAGCACGAAGTAGCCGTCGGCCAGGCCCTGCATCAGCGCGGACGCGCCGAGGCGGTTGGCGCCGTGGTCGGAGAAGTTGGCCTCACCGATCGCGAACAGGCCCGGGACGGTCGTCTGCAGGTCGTAGTCGACCCACAGGCCGCCCATCGTGTAGTGCACGGCCGGGTAGATCCGCATCGGCACCTCGTACGGATCCTCGTCGGTGATCCGCTGGTACATGTCGAAGAGGTTGCCGTACCTGGCCTCGACGGCCCCCCGCCCCATCCGCTCGATGGCGTCGGCGAAGTCCAGGTAGACGCCCTGCCCGCCGGGGCCGACCCCCCTGCCCTCGTCGCAGACGTTCTTCGCGGCGCGGGAGGCGATGTCACGCGGGACCAGGTTGCCGAAGGAGGGGTAGGTGCGCTCCAGGTAGTAGTCGCGCTCGTCCTCGGGGATCCGGTTCGGCGGACGGTCGTCGCCCTTGGTCTTCGGCACCCAGATCCGGCCGTCGTTGCGCAACGACTCGCTCATCAACGTCAGCTTCGACTGGTGGTCGCCGGTGCGCGGGATGCAGGTGGGGTGGATCTGGGTGAAGCAGGGGTTGGCGAAGTACGCGCCACGCCGGTGCGCCCGCCAGATCGCGGTGGCGTTGGAGTTCATCGCGTTGGTCGACAGGTAGAAGACGTTTCCGTAGCCGCCGCTCGCCAGGACGACTGCGTCGGCGACGTACGTGTCGATCTTCCCGGTGATCAGGTCCCGCGCCACGATCCCGCGCGCCCGCCCGTCGATCACGATCAGGTCGAGCATCTCGGTGCGCGGGTGCATCTCGATGTTGCCCGCGGCGATCTGCCTGCTGAGGGCCTGGTAGGCGCCCAGCAGGAGCTGCTGCCCGGTCTGGCCGCGGGCGTAGAAGGTCCGCGACACCTGGACGCCGCCGAAGGAGCGCGTGTCGAGCAGCCCGCCGTACTCCCGGGCGAAGGGCACTCCCTGCGCCACGCACTGGTCGATGATCTCGACGGAGATCTGCGCCAGCCGGTGGACGTTGGACTCCCGCGCCCGGAAGTCGCCGCCCTTGACGGTGTCGTAGAACAGCCGGTGGATGGAGTCGCCGTCGTTGCGGTAGTTCTTGGCCGCGTTGATGCCGCCCTGCGCGGCGATGGAGTGGGCGCGGCGCGGGGAGTCCTGGTAGCAGAACTGGACCACGTGGTAGCCCTGTTCGGCGAGCGTGGCCCCGGCGGAGCCGCCGGCGAGGCCGGTGCCGACGACGATCACGGTGTGCTTGCGCCGGTTCGCCGGGTTGACCAGCCTGGCCTCGAAGCGGCGGGTGTCCCAGCGGTCGGCGACGGGGCCGGCGGGGGCTTTGGCGTCCGCGAGGGGCTCGCCGGTCTCGTAGTCCACGTAGTCGGTCATTCAGCTCACCACTTTGGTCATGACGCCCACGGGCACGGCGATGAAGCCGGCCGTGAGCAGCAGCGCGAGGACGTCGGCGACGATCTTCAGGGCGCGGTCGCGGGAGCGGCTGCCGACGCCGAGCGTCTGGGCGGCGCTCCAGAAGCCGTGCCGGACGTGCAGCCCGAGGGCGAGCATCGCGACGATGTAGATGACGTTGCCGTACCAGGTGGAGAAGGTGTCCACGACGTTCTGGTACGGGTGGCCCTCCTGGAAACCGCCGCTGTGCACGGTGCCGGTCGTCAGGTCCAGGATGTGCCAGACGATGAACAGGCCGAGGATGATCCCGCCCCAGCGCATGGTGCGGGTGGCGTAGCTCGCCCGGGGCTTGCGGTGCATGTACTTGCTGGGCCGCGCCCTGATGTCGCGGCGGCTGAGCTGGTACGCGCAGACGGCGTGGGCGAAGACCGCGACGACCAGCACCACGCGGATCAGCCAGAGCGTCCACTCGTAGTGCATGAAGGGCTCGCCGACCGTGCGCAGCCAGTGCGCGTAGTGGTTGAACTCCCCCGCCCCGAAGAAGATCTTCAGGTTGCCGATCATGTGGGCGACCAGGTACAGCAGCATGATCACGCCGCTGACGGCCATCACGGTCTTCTTGCCGACGGAGGAGTCCCACACGGTGCGTGCCATGGACGGCCGTCGGTCCGTCCGCGTTGCCAGAGCCATGGGTCAAGACGCTAGGGCCGGGCCATCCCATCGGTCCAAGACATGGTCCGCCTCGATTCCATAGGCTGCGGCTATCGAGGCGTAGGGTTTCGGCATGCAGTTCCAGCAGCTCCAGTACTTCGTGGCGGTCGCCGAGACCCGGCACTTCACCCGGGCCGCCGACCTCGTGCACGTGGCGCAGCCCTCGCTGTCGCAGCAGATCAAGGCGCTGGAGCGGGAGTTGGGCGCCGATCTGTTCCTGCGGGCACGCGGCAACATCACGCTCACCGACGCGGGCGAGGCGCTGCTGCCGCTGGCCCGGCGCATCCTGGCGGACACCGAGACCGCGCGGTACGAGGTGCAGGAGCTGGTGCAGCTGCGCAGCGGCCGGGTGCGGCTCGGGGCGACGCCGAGCCTGTGCACCGGTCTGCTGCCGGATGTGCTGCGCGCCTTCCACGACCGCTATCCGGGCATCCGGCTGCTGATCGAGGAGGGCGGCTCGCACGACCTGGTCCGGGAGCTGGCCCGCGGCGCCCTGGACCTCGCCCTGGTCGTCCTGCCGCTGCCGACGCCGTCCCCGGCGCTGACGACGGTGGAGCTGCTGCGGGAGGACCTGGTCGTGGTGTCCTCCCCCGAGGCGTCGAAACCGGGCGACGGGCGGCGCACGGTCCGGATCGCCGATCTGGAGCGCGAACGCCTGGTGATGTTCCGGCACGGCTACGACCTGCGGGAACTGACCGTGGCCGCGTGCCGGGCGGAGGGCTTCGAGCCGGACTTCGCGGTGGAGGGCGGCGAGATGGACGCGGTGCTCGGGTTCGTGCGGGCGGGGCTCGGGGTGGCCGTCGTCCCCCGCATGGTCGCGACACGCTCCGGCCGGGGCCTACGGGTCACCCCCCTGTCCCGTCCCGGCCTCCACCGCACGATCGCCCTCGCGCACCGCAGCGACGTGGCTCCGCCGCGGGCCGCCCGAGAGTTGCAGCGGATGCTGTTGGAGAGATGACCGGAGCGATGTCCGGAGCGCTGGGCTGT
The DNA here is from genome assembly GCF_044460385.1 of Streptomyces sp. NPDC050121. NCBI lineage: Bacteria > Bacillati > Actinomycetota > Actinomycetes > Kitasatosporales > Streptomycetaceae > Streptomyces > Streptomyces sp. NPDC050121. Next base: position 7,594 of record NZ_JBITJV010000006.1, read on the forward strand.
CAGCCCTCGGCTGCCGGCCTGAGCACCTCCTCGCACCACTGACGGAAGGTGGTGGGCGCGAGGTCGGGCGTCGGGCGCTGGGAGGCGCCGTAGAAACCCTGCTCGTTCTGGGCCGTCACCATGTCGGTGTAGGAACGGACCCAGCTCTCCGTCGCCCCGGCCCGCAGCAGCCCCGCTCGCTGCTCGGCGACGGGAAGGAACTGGGCGCGCACGGGCCGGCCGAGCACCTCGGCGAGGACGTCGGCCATGCCCTCGGGGGTCAGCTCGTCCGGGCTGACCACGGGAACGTCCGCCCGCCCGGACCAGGAGTCGTCGAGCAGCAGCCGGGCGGCCGCGGCACCGACGTCGCGCGTGGCACACAGCCGCAGCACACGGTCGGTCACATGGCCGGTGGCGAACACTCCGGTGTCGCGGATCGCGGCCAGTTGACGGAGCGTGTTCTCCATCAGGGCGGGCGGGCACAGCGCCCGGTAGGGGACGCCCGTGGCGGCGATCCGCTCGTCCATGGCGAGGCCCACGGAGATCAGCCCGGCGTCCCGCGCGACGCCACGGCCGAGGGTGGAGACGGCCACCACCCGCTCCAGGCCCTGCGCCTCGATCACCTCGCACAGCCGGTCGGTGAACGCACCGTAGTGCGCCTCGGCGTCGGGCGCGGTGGGGGTCGGCGGGACCAGCCAGAACACCTGGTCGGCACCCTGACAGGCTTCCTTCAGCACGGCCGGGTCGGCGTGCGACCCCTGGACGACGTCGACGCGCTCGCGCACCCCCGGGGCGAGCGAGCCGGGGTCGCGGACGATCACCCGGACCGGTGCGGAGCCCTCGCCGGCGTCGAGGAGGCGGGCGACGACCTCACGGCCGATCTGCCCGGTGGGCGTGGTGACGACAATCATGAACTGCTCCTGAAACAGAATCGGTTGGGAGGTCCCTCGGGGGTGTCCCTCGGTCGGGACGTCACTCGGCGGGGACGTCGTCGAGCCTGCCGCCCGGCGGCGGTGAACTGAAGGACCCGTTCGGTCGCGGTTGTTACCCTCAGAGCAATACCGAGCCGAGGGGGGCCGCCCATGGAGTCCCGTCCGCTGCGCTATTTCGTCGCCGTCGCCGAAGAGCTCAACTTCACCCGCGCCGCGGAGCGGCTGGGCATCTCCGCGCCACCGCTGTCCCGGGCGATCCGCGGGCTGGAGACGGAGCTGGGGGCCGCCCTCTTCGAGCGGACCACCCACAGCGTGGCGCTCACCCCGGCGGGAGAGGTCCTCCTGACGGAGGCCCGGTTCGCGCTGGAGGCGTTGGAGGCCGCGGGGCGGCGCGCGCGGCGGGCCGCCGGCGGAGGCCCGAAGCTGGTGCTGGCGGTGAAGGCCGACGGCGACGCGGGGCTGCTGGAGGCGCTGTGCGCGCGCTACGCGCAGGAGCCGTCCGCACTGCCGGTCACCGTCCGCCTGAGCGGATGGCAGGAACAGCCCCGGCTGCTGCGGCTCGGCGAGGCCGACGCCGCGCTGATCTACGAGCCGTTCGACCGCACCGGTCTCGACTCCGAGAGGCTCACCACCGAGCCGTACGTCGCCGCCCTCGCGGCAGACCACCCGCTCGCCGCCCGTGACCGGGTGACCCTCGCCGACCTGGGCCTGCGCCCCGGCGAGCTGCACCGCTACCTGGACGAGATCCGCAGCCAGGGCCGCGACCTCGCCCAACTCATCACCCTGGTCGGCCTCGGCCGCGTCGTGCCCCTGCTGCCCGCCTCCGTCGTCGTCCGCTACCCCCGCCCGAACGTCGTCTACCGCCCGGTGCCGGACGCCCCGCCCGCGGCGCTGGCCATCGTCTGGCCGCAGCAGTCCCGCTCGACGGCCACGGCAGCCCTCGTCCGCGCCGCCGTGTCGGTGGCGGAAGGGGCCGGGGAGGACGCCGCCGTGACGCCCTCGCGGCAACGGGAAGCGGACTGACGGCCGGGCAGGGGCGGCAGCCCGCGCGCCCGGCCGCCCGCGCTCACCCCGTGGCGTCCACCAGGGCCAGTTGGTGGAGCCGGTCCGGCGGGCCGGGGCGGGCGTAGTACCAGCCCTGGGCCGTGTCGCAGCCCAGTATGCGCAGCTGCTCGGCCTGCGCGCCGGTCTCCACGCCCTCCACCGTGACCGCGAGGTTCAGGCTGTGGGCGAGCGAGACGATCCCCTCGACGATCTTGAGGTCGACGGGGTCCGCCGGGAACTGCTGCATTCCCTGAGTGAAGGACCGGTCCAGCTTGAGCACGTTCACCGGGAGACGGCGCAGGTTGGCCAGGTTGGAGTAGCCGGTGCCGAAGTCGTCGAGGGCGATGTCGACGCCCATCTCGGCGAGTTGGCGCAGGGGTTTGAGCAGGTCGTCGTCGGCGCCGATCAGCGCCGACTCCGTCACCTCCAGGCACAGCGCCGCCGGCTCGACGCCCGCCCGCTCCAGGATGTCGACGGTGTCCTGCACCAGACCGGGGTGGGTGAGCTGGCACGGGGAGAGGTTGACGTTGATACGGACGGGCTCGGTGTCCCCGTTGCGTTCCCGCCACTCGCCGGCCTGCCGGACCGACTCCTGAAGGACCCAGCGGCCGAGCGGCACGATCAGCCCGGTGTGCTCGGCGAGCGGGATGAACCGGTCGGGGCCGAGCACCCCGTGCTGCGGGTGCAGCCAGCGCACCAGGGCCTCCGCGCCGCGCACACTGCCGTCACCGAGGTGCACCAGCGGCTGGTACTCGATGAAGAACTCACCGCGTTCGAGAGCCGCCGGAAGCGCCGTGGTCAGCCCGTGCCGGGTGATCGCGCGGGCGTCGGCCTCCGGGTCGGCGAGCTCGAAACGGTTGCCGCCCGCCGACTTGGCCCGGTACATCGTGATGTCGGCGCTGCGCAGCACCTCCGCCGCGCTGCGCTCCCCGGCCGGCCCCTCGACGATGCCGATGCTGCCGCGCACGGTCAGCTCACGGCCGTCGATGCTGACCGGCGCGAGCAGGGCGTTCATGATGCGGGCGGCGAGTTCGTCGACCTCGCGGCGGGTGTCGGGGCCGGTGGTCAACGCCACGAACTCGTCGCCGCCGAGCCGGGCGACCATCTCACCGGGCGCCGTCGCGCAGGACTGCAGCCGGTCGGCGACCTCGACGAGCAGCCGGTCGCCGGCCGCGTGTCCGAGACTGTCGTTGATGGTCTTGAAGCCGTCCAGGTCGAGGTAGCACAGACCGAAGCGCTGGTTCTCGCGGGCGCCCAGCGCCTTCTCCAGGCGTTCGAAGAACAGGGTGCGGTTGGGCAGGCCGGTCAGCGCGTCATGGGTGGCCTCGTAGCGCAGCCGGAGGTTGAGCAGCCGACGCTCGGTGGTGTCCTCCATCAGGGCCAGCTGGTACTGCGGGTTGCCGTCGGCGTCACGCAGCAGCGAGACCGTCAGGTTGGTCCACAGGACCGTTCCGTCAGGACGGCTGAACGCCTTCTCGGTGTGATAGTGCTCGCGCTCTCCGTGGACGAGTTCGGAGTACAGCTTCCAGGTCTGCGGCGCGTCCTCGGGATGGGTCAGGTCCTGGACCCTGCGGCCCCGCAGAGTCTGCTCGGAGCCGCCGAACATGCGCAGCAACGCCCCGTTGACCTGGAGGACGTTGCCTTCCAGGTCGGCGATGCCGATTCCTATCGCGGCGCCCTCGAAGACCGCTCGGAAGCGGGCCTCACTCGCGTGCAGCGCCTGCGCGACCACGCCCTGGGCCCGCAACGCGGCCTGGGCGATGGCCTCCTGCTCGGCGAGCGTGCGCCGGCGCAGCGCCTGCGCGTATCCGGCCGCCATGGCGTGCTGCAGCCGTGAGGCACGGGTGCGCAGGTCCTCCTGGGGGCCGTCCTCGCCGCAGTAGAGCACCAGGTAGGCGTCCACGCAGTCGAGGGAGCGGCTGAGGGCCTCGGGGTCGGTGCAGTGCGCGTCGACGAGGGCCGCGCCCACCGCCTTGCCCGCGTCCGCGTCGAAGGCCCGCTCCAGTAGCGCCCTGCTCAACCGCCGTGCCAGCGGCAGCAGTTGTTCCTCCAGCTCGGGCCGGGTCAGCGACGTCGAGGTCACCGGGAACACGGCCCGGCTCCAGATCGTCACGAACCGCCGCAGTCTGTCCTCCGGCCCGTCCGGCTCCGCACTCACGCCGTACGCCCCACGCCGGCGAAACCCGAGAAGGCCCAGGGGTCCTCGTCCTCCGGCGCCGTGTCCGGCCGCCAGTGCGGCATCGGCACCAGTCCCGGTTCCACCATGTCGTACCCCTCGAAGAACCGCTCGATCTCGGCACGCGAGCGCATGACCAGCGGGTTGCGAATGTCCTTGTATACGTCCACCGCGCCCTCGGCCCGCTCCGGCGGCAGCGGGATTCCCTCGTACGAGGCATGCGTGAGCACGAGCAGACTGCCGGGCGCGAGCGCGGCGCCGAACTCGGCCACCGCCGCGTACGGGTCGTCGGCGTCCTCCACGAAGTGCAGCAGGGCGACGAGCAGCAGCGCCACCGGCCGCTCCAGGTCGATCAGTCGCTCCACCTGCGGGCTGCCGAGGATCTCCTGCGGCTTGCGCAGGTCGGCGGCCACGACGTCGGCGTCGGCGTTGTCCGCCAGCACCGCCTCGCTGTGCGCGACGGCCACCGGGTCGTGGTCGACGTACACCACGTGCGCCCCCGGGCCGGCCGCCTGGGCGACCTCGTGGACGTTGCCGAAGGTGGGGATGCCGGAGCCGATGTCGAGGAACTGGGTGATGCCCTCGCCGACCGCGTACCGCACGGCGCGGCGCATGAACGCCCGGTTCGCCTGGCTGATCTTCGGGAGTCCCGGCATGAACTCCATGGCCCTGCGGGCCGCTTCCCGGTCGACCTCGAAGTTGTACGAACCGCCCAGGTAGTAGTCGTAGATCCGCGAGACGCTCGGCACCGAGATGTCGATGCTCCGAGGGGCCCAGGCGGGACGCTCCATCTATCTCTCCAAGGCGTAGGCGATCCGGTGTTCGAGCTGAGGCTACTGATCGCCCGCCAAACGGGCGAGTGGAAACGGAAATTGACCGTCCGTTCCCGGTCACTGCCTGCGGCACGTGCCGAATCGACGACCCCCGAGGGGCTACGAAAAGTGCCCGGGGCGTTCCGGAGAGTTCCGGCGCGGCCCCCAGGGCGGCGAAAGTCTACGCATACGGGGCATGAACGGGAAAACGGCGATCCGCCCCCTCCGTGCGGCGTGGAGGGGGCGGATCTGTGGTCGTGCGCGCTCATTCAGCAGGTGCGGTGATCAGCCCTGGGGAGGCGATCCCTACTGCTTGGGCGCGCCGACCAGGTCTCCGTTGGGGGCCACGGCGTACCAGGTACCGCCGACGCCCTGGCCGTTGATGTCGCCGGGGGCCTTGTCACCGGAGAAGGTGTAGATCGGGAAGCAGTTGATGGTCTGCTGCTTGTCGCCGTCGGACCGGGTGAAGTTCATGTAGCCCTTCTTCTGGATCCCCTTGGTCTGGGAGAAGTCGACGGGCTCGACCACCGGCCACTTGTCACGGCAGGCGCCGTTGCAGTTCGACACCGGCTTGGGCCACGCCTTGTCCTTGAGGAAGCGGTAGACCGTCATGCCGCTCTTGTCGACCACGATGTCACCGAGGTTGGCGTCCTTGCGGACGGACAGGCCCGCCTGGGCGGTGTCCGAGCCCGAACCCGAGCCCGACTTGGCCTTCTTGCCATCGGGGGCCAGCGCGAACCACTTGTTGCCGACGCCCTGGCCGGTGGTGTCACCGGGCTTGGCGTCCTTCGCGTAGTAGTACGCGGGCCAGCCACCGACAGTGAGCTGCTTGGTGCCGTCGGGGCGGGTGATCTCGCCGAGCAGTGACTTGTCGATGCCGTCGCCGGCGCTGGTGTCGTCGGCGGACACCGGCGGCCAGGTGGTGGCGCAGTCGCCGTCGCAGTTCGACTTCGGCGGTTCGGCGGTGTCCGCGTCGAAGCGGTAGAGAGTCTTGCCTGCGCTGTCGGTCAAGATCTTGCCGAGCTGGCCGTTCGCGGAGATGGCCAGTTCACCGGCGCCCGCGGTCTGGGCTCCGGTGCCGGTACCGGTGCCCGCACCGACACCGCCGGGCGCGCTGGCGCTCGGACTGGCGCCGACCCCGCCGTAGCCGCTGCCGACGCCGCCGATGCCACCGGCCGGAGCCGTGGCTCCGACGTTCTGGCTCGACGCCGACGTGCCGCTTTCGGATCCGCACGCCGCCGTCAGCGCCAGAACGGCCACGGTGCCCGCCGCGAGTGAGGCGCTCCGCCAGGTGGTCTTCATCGTCAACAACTCCCCGATCGTCACAAGGGTGTTGCAGCGCCCTGCTGCGCCGCCGCACGGCCCTGAGTACGCATGCGGGCGGTCGTTGTGTTCAAACCCGGCACGAAAAACTTTCCGGAAGCTGTGACCCGGGGCCCGGGCCGGCCGTCTCATCGGCCGATCCGCCGGCCGATCCGCCGGCCGAGGAGTCCGCCGAAGAGTCCGCCGGAGAGTCGGCCCGACACCGGGTCGCACAGGCACGCGAGGGACCGGATGCACGGACGCACTCCCGGCAAACGCCTGGTCCCGAACTTCCCCCGTTCGGGGCATTCCCCGCCGGGTGCAGGCGTAGGCAGGTGCGAGAGGTCGCATGATCTCCGTCGTGCATGGACCCCAGCAGACCCGATCCACCCTCGCCACAAGGGCGTTGGCACTGGTGACCGTGGCCTGGATCCTCGCGGCCGCACCGGCCGGGGTGGCGGCGGCCGACGCGTGCGCATACGCCTCGACGGGCCCGGACGGCATCGAGGCGGTGGCGGTCGCGGGGAGTGGCTCGTGGCCGACTCCCCCGGTGTGCCCGAAGCCGACGCCGACGCCCACCCCGAGCCCCACCCCGCCGAAACCGGAGCCGCCGCCCAAGCCGACGCCACCGCCCGAGCCGACCCCGAGCCCGCCCCCGAAACCCACCCCGAAGCCGACCCCCACCCCGAAGCCGCCGCCGCCCGAGCCCCGGCCGCCGACGCCGACCCCGCGCCCGGTGCCGCGCCCGAAGCCACCGGCGCCCCCGCCGCCCCGGCCCGCCGCGCCACTGCCCCGGCCGGCCCCCACACCCACCCCCACACCCACCCCCACCGCGACGCCGACCCCCACGCCACGCCCCTCCGCGACCCCGGTGACCTATCCCGTGTATCGCCCCTCGGTGCACCAGCGGCCCGCCCGTGGCGGCCAGTCGCCGGTCGTCTACGTCCTGCTCATCACCGTGCCCGCGGTGATCGCCGTCGCCGCGATGCGACCGCGCTAACGATGATCCTGGAGGCATCACTTGCCGGAATGGCTTGTTCTCACCCTCGCGATGCTCGCCGCCTGTGCGGTGGTGGTCGTCGTCACCCTCGTACGGCACCGCAGGGCGCCCGAGGACGAGGACCCATCCGAGACCCCGGACGTCATCGAGTACATGACGATGTGGATCGGCGTGGTGTACGCCATCGTGCTGGGCCTGGCCATCGCGGGCGTGTGGGAGGCGCGCAGCGTCGCCCAGGACCACGTCCAGGCGGAGGCCCAGGCACTGCACGAGATCTCCGAGCGCGTGCGGGTCTACCCGACCGACGTCCGTGACCGTATTCGGGACGATGTCAACGCCTATGTCGGACACGTCGTCACCGTCGAATGGAAGAAGATGGCCGACGACGGCGAGGTGACCAAGCGCGGCGACGAACTCCTGCAGCGCGTCCGGGTCGACGTCACCGACTACCGGCCGGCGTCCGACTTCGAGGCGCAGGCCTATCAGCCGCTGCTCGACCAGATGGCCGCGGCGGACCAGGCACGCAACGCCCGCGCGGCCTCGACCGGGGCGACCATGCCCGGCGTGGTGTGGTTCGGGCTGCTGGCCGGGGCCGTCATCACCATCGGCATGGTCTTCGCTCTGCAGATCCGGCGCACGCCCCGTGAACTGGTCCTGGCCGGGCTGTTCTCCGCTCTCATCGCCTTCCTGCTCTTCCTGATCTGGGACTTCGACGCGCCCTACAGCCGGGGTGTCACCGCGTCGGCGGAGCCGTTCCTCCGTCTCTTCCCGCACATCGGCGGCTGAGGTTCGTTCCCGCGCCGGGGGGCGGCCGCCACGCCGCGGCCGTCCCCCGGTCGCACGAACGGCGTCCCCTGAGCGGCCCACACGCTTGCCCCATTCGCGCGACTGCGATCGCGGCGGCGCACACCTGTTCCTAGCGTTTCGGTCATCGAGGTGTATTTACGGCGCAAGCGGAACAGGTCCGCACCGCTGCTCCTCGAGGACCGGAGGATCCACATGCACGCGATACGCGTCGCTTCGGCCGCCCTGCTGGGCTTGACCACCCTGACCTGCTCCGCACCGGCCGCCCTCGCGAGCGACGGCGGCGGCGACGACAACCACTACGTCATGTCCAACGGCTACGACGTGCTGCCCTCGGCCATCGCGGCGGGCGGGCAGGTCACCCTTCGGGTGGACCGCGTCGCCAGTGGCTGCGGACGCTCCGTGACGGTCTCGTCGCCGGTGTTCGACACTGTCGCCATCGCGAGGGGGTCGTCGTCGGCGGTGACCCTGGTCGACCGGGACGCCAGGGTGGGCGGGTCGTACCGGGTGACGTTCGCCTGCGGCGGCGTCAGCGCCGTCAAGGAGTTGACGATCGCCGGCGGCCGTCCGGTCGATCTCACGCCGGCGCCCTATCCGGTGCAGCGGGGTGTGCAAGCCGGCGAGGGCGGCACCGTCGCCGGGTTCGACCTGAAGGAGATCGGGCTGGGCGCCGCGCTCATCGCCGGATCGGTCGGCGCCGCGTACTGCCTCTCCCGGCGCCGCACCGGCGAGGACGGCGGCTGACGCTCCGCCGGGCACGGGTCTTCGCCCCGGATCCCGGCGGGGACCGGGGCGAAGGTCTGTGTGACGTGCGGTCTGCGGGGGTGCGGGGACGGAGCTCAGATGCGACGCTCGGCGCGGCGTCGCATCCAGAACAGACCGCCGCCGACCACGGCCGCGGCGACGAGCCCGCCGCCGATGGCCATGTCGGTCGGCGTGGCGCCGGTGCTGGTGCCGCCGCCCAGACCGCCGCGGACGCCCCCGATGACGGTGAAGGCGTCCGGGCGGGTCAGGGTCCGGCCGGAGCAGTTGACGGTGATGTCGTACCTGCCGGGGCGGGCGTCGTCGTCGATGGTCGCCCTTCCCTTGGCCGTCTGGTTGGCGCCGTTGATCGGGGTCAGGTTGGCCGTCCTGAATGCGGGAGACGTCATGGTGCCGCCGCTGGGGCAGCCGTCCACGGTGACGGTGATCTGTCCGCCGCGGGCGATGACGGCGGGCAGCACGACGATGTTGCTCGGGCTGACGCCCATGCCGTCACGCGCGAGCGCCGCGGGTACGGCGAGGCCGAGGGTGGCGACCGAGGCGGCTGAGACCGCCGCGGCCGCCAGGACACGAGTGGTACGCATGTGATCCTCCGCGGAAGGCGTCCCGGGGCCCGTCCCCGGCATGTCGGCGAGAAAGCACCTCCCGAAAAGACCCTCAGATGCCGTGCACGCGCCCGCATTTCGGGAATGGTCCGTACTGGTGAGAGGACACGCCGGGCGGCATGCGCACAAGGGGATATCGCCGCAGGTCACGGACTGTCAGAAAATTCCTGTCGTCGGCAACTCGGATGGCGCACCGAAGAGGGTGGGGGCCACCCGTTCGCTGCCGCCCCGTCGCCGGTTACCCACTCGGGACTTAGCGTTCTCGTATGCGCGAAAAGGACGTGGCGACGGCCGCATCGAAAGGGGATGGCGAATGTATGCGTACGAGCTGTCCGAGGCGGCGGAAGAAAAGGAGCGGCAGAAGAAGCGCGCCCCTTGGGGCGTGATAGCGCTTGTCCTGCTGACCGGTCTCGCGCTCATCCGGAACGGGTCGGGGGAGTTCGACATCGGCCCGCCGCAGCCGGCCTCGGCGGCGGCCGCGGACAGCCGGGCCGGCGACCTCGGCCTGCCCCCGACTCCGCTGGCGTACGCCGTGCCGAACCGGGTACGGATCCCCGCCATCAGCGTGGACGCGCCGATCATGCCGGTCGGCCTGGACACGGACGGCTGGGTGGCCGCACCGCCGCCGGAGGACCCGAACCTGGCCGGCTGGTTCACGGGCGGGGTCTCGCCCGGTGAGAAGGGGACGTCGGTCGTCGTCGGCCATGTCGACAACAAACTGGGTCCGGCCGTCTTCTACGGTCTCGGAGCCCTGAAGAAGGGAAACCGCGTCGAGGTGGCGCGGCAGGACGGAAAGACCGCGGTCTTCGATGTCTACGGCGTCGAGGTGTTCGAGAAGAACAACTTCCCCGGCGACCGCGTCTACGCCTCGAAGGGATCTCCCGAACTGCGGATCATCACCTGCGGCGGCGGTTTCTCCAAGGCGAAGGGTTACGACGGGAACGTCGTCGCTTTCGCCCGCCTGGTCGAGGTCCGTTGAGCGGTTCCCGACCGGGCGGGCGGGTGCCTCGTGTCAGGTGTACTTCCGGTGCGGAACGGTGATGTGATAGCCGGAATCCAATAGCTGCGGCAGATATCTGCGCAGCGCCCGCACGCTCTGGGAGCGGTCGCCCCCGGCGTCGTGCGAGAGCACCACGACGCCGGGGGCGGCGCCCGTTTCGACCCGTTCGACGATGGTGCCGGTGCCGGGGGTGGTCCAGTCGAGGCTGTCGACCGTCCAGGCGAGGGGTTCCATGCCGAGTTCGGCGCCGAGTTGGAAGGCGGCGCGGTTCCAGGCGCCGTAGGGGGCGCGGAACCAGCGGGGCCGCTCGCCGTAGCTCTCCTCGATGACGTCGCTGGTGCGGATCATCTCGGAGCGGATCTGACGGCGGGTCAGCCGGGTGAGCAGGGGGTGGGACCAGGTGTGGTTGCCGACGATGTGGCCGTCGTCGGCCATGCGTTCCAGCAGGTCCTCGTTGTCGACGGCCATCTCCCCGCACACGAAGAACATCGCGCGCACGTCGTACTCGGCCAGCGTGTCGAGGATGCCGGGGGTGTAGCGCGGGTCGGGGCCGTCGTCGAAGGTCAGCACCATGGTGCTGCCGCGGCCGCTCATCCTCAGCAGCGGTTCGCGGCGCACCGGGGTGCGGGCGGGCGCGGCACGCGGGGGGCCGTAGCCGGTCAGCGGCTGGAGACGGTAGGCGGAGGGCTTCAGCGGGACGCTGCGCGCCGGGGCGCCCGCCGCGGGGACCGGGTCGGCGGCCTTCACCGGCTTGCTGTCCCCGCCCCACCCGAACACTCCGGCCGTGCCGACCGCTCCGACCGCGGCGGCGCCGGCGAGCAACGCCCGGCGCCGCGTGAACAACTGATCCTTCTTCATGAGTCATCAGTCGCCCGGCGAAGCCTCGACGCACCACACCGACACCGCACCGGCGGCACGATTCCACCCGACCGGCGCAGTGCGGGGTCGGCCGGCGCGAGCAAGGGAGCGGCCCGCGCGCGGGGAGCCGTCCTGCCGATCGGGTCGCGGGAGAGCCTCGGCGCCGGGCCGGCGTGATCGGCCGGGCGGGTCCCCTGCGGACCTGCGGGCTCCGATAACCTCTGGGCCGTGACGGAACAGTACTCGCAGCAGCCCGCGCACCAGTTCGAGCGGGGCACGGACGGACCCAAGGTCATCGTCGCCGGCGTGGACGGCTCCGACACCTCGCTCCGGGCCGCGGCCTACGCGGCCGGTCTGGCCCGGCGCCAGCACGCGCTGCTGGCCGTGGTGTACGTGCAGCCGGTGCTGGCGGCGGGCGCGGCGCTCGGAGTGCCGGTCGCCGACACGACCGACGCGATCGCCGAGGACCTGGTCGCGCAGATCCGGCACGCCACCGAGCGGACGCGCGGGATATTCGATGTGCGCTGGGAGTTCCACACCTTCCGCGGCGACCCCTACAGCGGGCTGGTGAAGGCGGCGGACCAGCTCAAGGCGGACGCGGTGGTGGTGGGCGCCTCCGAACAGGCCGGCCACCGGATCGTGGGGTCCGTCGCGATCCGGCTGGTGAAGGCGGGGCGGTGGCCGGTGACGGTGGTGCCGTAGCACCCCCGGCACCCCGAAGGCGCGGCCGCCGCTCCTCTCACTCCCCTCTCACCGGTCACTCCCCCATCACCAGCCCGTCCTTGGCCGCCCCCCGGCTGAGGACCACGGTCCTGATGCGGTCGCGCACGCCCTCGACGTCGGCGCCCCGGGCGAGCGCGTTGTTGAGGTTCACCACCCGGCCGGCGTCGATGTCGAACAGCTGGGGTACGAACTGCGCCTTGCGTACCTCCCAACGGCCGCCGTGCCGGGCGGGCGGCGCGAAGGTGAAGCGGGCGAGGGTGGACTGGTTGCCGCGCGGGTCCTGGACGCCCTGGTGGTTGGACATCTCGCCCGCGATCTGGTCGCCCAGCCCGAAGACGACCCAGGTGCCGTTGATCTTCTCGTAGGCCTGGGGGACGTGCGCGTGGGTGCCCAGGATCAGGTCGATGTCGGGGCGGCGGGCCGTGCGGGCGGCGGTGAGTGTGCGGGCGAGAGCGAGTTGGCGGTCGTCCGGCGCGTCCTGCCATTCGGTGCCCCAGTGCACGGAGACGACGACCACGTCGGCGCCCGCCTTCCGGGCGGCCTTGGCGTCGGCGACGATCCGGTTCTCGTCGATGAGACTGACGGCCCAGGGCTGCCCCGGCGGGGGCGGGTAGCCGTTGGTGTCGTAGGTGTAGGCGAGGTGGGCGACCTTCGCCGGGCCCGCGCGCAGCAGCGTGACCGAGTTGGCCTCGGCCTCGGTGCGCGCGGTGCCCGCGTGCCGTACGCCGGCGCCGTCCAGCGCGTCGAGGGTGCGCCGTACGCCGGCGGCGCCGTCGTCGAGGCTGTGGTTGGAGGCGGTGGAGCAGCCGTCGTAGCCCGTGGCGGCGAGGGCCGGGGCGATCTCGGGCGGGGACCTGAAGACGGGGTAGCCGGTGTAGGCGCCGTTCGCGCCGTAGACGGTCTCCATGTGGCACAGGGCCAGGTCGGCGCGGGAGACGACGGGCTTGACGCCCTCGAACATCGGGCGGAAGTCGTAGCCGGGGCCGCCCGCGTCGAAGTGGGCGCGGTCGATGATGGTGCTGTGCGGCAGGACGTCGCCGGAGGCCACGAGGGTGAACCCGCGGGCGGCGGACGGCGCCGGACGTCCCGTCCGCTCGGCCGGCCGGTCCCGGGCCTGGCAGGCGGCGGCCGACGCGAGGACGGCCGTGAGGACCAGCGCCATCTGATGTCTGCGTGCGATCACCTGATCACTCCACTTCACAGGAATTGTCATATTTACGCGCGTATCAGTACTAATGGATGGGAAACGTCCGAGCGTCCCACCACTCCCCGCATCCAGGGCCGATGCCCGCGATCGGCGTAGCCCGGACCGTTCGTCGAACCGTTCGTCGACGCGATCGACCGTCCGCCGCAGATCCCTGTGCGGACACTGTCCCGAACCGGCGCACTGCGGTGCCATACGCCCATGACCGCCGGAACCACCCTCACCGCGACCGGGCCGACGACCGCCGAGCACGAACTCGCCGCCTTGCAGCGCGAGCACGGCAGGCCGCTCTTCGCGCTGCTGCTGAGGCTGTCCGACGGCGACCGCCAGCGCGCCGAGGACCTCGTCCAGGAGACCCTGGTGCGCGCCTGGCAGCATCCCGAGGCACTGCGCACCGACGCCTTCGACTCCGTACGGCCCTGGCTGCTCACCGTGGGCCGACGGCTCGCCATCGACGCGCGGCGCGCCCGGCAGGCGCGGCCGGCGGAGGTCGGGGACGCGGTGCTGGAGAACGCGCCGGTCCACGCCGACCACGCCGAGCGGGCCGCCGCGGCCCTCGATGTGCGCGAGGCTGTGAAGACACTCACTCCGGAACACCGTGAAGTCCTGGTGCTGGTGTATTTCCAAGGGGCGAGTGTGGCGGAGGCCGCCGAAGCCCTCGGAATTCCTCCGGGTACGGTGAAGTCCCGCGCGTACTACGCGCTGCGCGCCCTGCGCCGGGTGCTTCCGGGATACGCGGCCGACCTGCACTGAAACCCACGGCTCGGTCAAGCCTCCGTAAAGCGCCTTGCCGAGGACCCCCGTCGAGTAATCGGGTGTCCTTATCCGTGTTCCGGATGGGGTCCTCCCCGGGGTCCCCGCATCGGGCGACGCGCACGCACCGGAGGAAGGCAGGAAGGGATGCTGCACAGAGGTCACCAGGACACGGACGGCACCGGCGGCGGTGAACTCACCGTCCCCATGGCCTGGCTGTACGCCGAGTACATCGCCGACGAACTGCTGCGGACCGGCGATCTGATGCCACCGACGTCCTTCGAGTTCCGCGCCGGACGCGATGCCCTGGCGCTCACCATCTTCCTGTCCGACACCGACGGTGAACTGCCCGGCATCCGGGTCGTCACTCAGCTGGAGACCTGGCTTTCGCTCACGGCGTACGACCAGCCGTGGCAGGACTGGGTCGGCGAACGTATGTCTCAACTGACGGCTGAAGCGGCCGCGTTGGACGGGCCCGCCCCGGATCTCGAACTGGCGGCCGCGGCCTGGCGCTGGCTGGAGGAGACGGAGCTGCTGGCTCCCGACCTCAACGCGGTGCCGGGCGGCGCCCCGATGGTCGGCGAGGAGGACGGACCCAAGGTCTGGACACCCGCCTGGCAGCTCGGACTGCCCCTCGGGCACCTCGCGATTCATCTCTTTTAGATCCGCACCAATCCGCGGGCCGGTCCGCTCCGAACATCTGGGTCACGATTCGGTACGCGGCTTGAGTGATTCGTCCGTCGGGTGCGTACCGGTGGGAGCAAGGAGTAACCCCACTGGCACTCAACGGCACGAGGTTTCGGCATGAGGTCCCTGGAGAGGCATCGCGACGTCGGCGCGTACGCGCTCGGCGTGCTGGACGAAGCGGAAGCCTTCCGCTTCGAGGACCACCTCATGGAGTGTCCTCAATGCGCGGCGCAGGTCACCGAGTTCGGCCCCACCGCCCGACAGATGATGCTCTACCGGCGCGCCACCCCGCGCGCCGTGCACCCCTTCGCCGGGCCCGGCCCGCAGCTGCTGGACCGACTGCTCGGTGAGGTGGCGGCCCGGCACCGCGCCGTGCGCCGACGGGTGCTGTACGCGGTGGCCGCCTCGGTGGTGGTCGCCCTGGCCGGTCCGGTCATCGCGATGATGGCGGGCGGCGGCAGCGACGGCGCCGACGCCGCGCGGGTCACCGCGACCGACGAGAAGTCCGGGGTGTGGGCGCAGATCACCACCGAGGACGAGCCGTGGGGCAGCCATGTGGAGATGAAGGTCAAGGACGGGGCCGGCCCCCGCTCCTGCCGTCTGATCGCCATCGGCGCCGACGGCTCCGAGCAGACGATCACCAGCTGGGTCGTTCCCAAGCACGACGCCCGCCCCAACACCGTGCAGGGCGCGGCGGCCTGGCACTCCGACGAGATCGTCCGCTACGAGCTGCGCACGGCGACCGGCGAGCACCTGGTGACGCTCGACGCCCACTGACCTCG
Organism: Streptomyces sp. NPDC050121; assembly: GCF_044460385.1. NCBI lineage: Bacteria > Bacillati > Actinomycetota > Actinomycetes > Kitasatosporales > Streptomycetaceae > Streptomyces > Streptomyces sp. NPDC050121. The sequence continues at coordinate 23,017 of NZ_JBITJV010000006.1, forward strand.
GCCCGAAGTGAGTTCAGGTCACTTCGTGCCCCGGTCGGCAGGGACGCCGCCTCGGCGGTGACGCCTACTTCAGCAGGCGCGACATCCGACGGTCCGCCAGCGGCTTGCCGCCCGTCTGGCAGGTGGGGCAGTACTGGAGCGAGGAGTCGCTGAAGGAGACCTCGCGGACGGTGTCGCCGCACACCGGGCAGGGTTCGCCGGCGCGGCCGTGAACCCGCAGGCCGCTCTTCTTCTCCGCCTTGAGCCGCCCCGCCGCCACACCCCGCGAACGCTCCACCGCCGCCGTCAGCGTCGTGCGCAGGGCCTCGTAGACAGTGTGGGTCTCCTCGGGCGTGAGGGACGCCGCGAGCTTGAAGGGGGACATCCTCGCCGCGTGCAGGATCTCGTCGCTGTAGGCGTTGCCGACGCCCGCGATCAGGCTCTGGTCGCGCAGGGCGCCCTTGAGCCGGCGCCGCTCCCCGGCGAGGAGTGCGGCCAGGCGGGGCTCGTCGAAGTCGGCGGCGAGCGGGTCGGGGCCCAGCCGGGCGATGCCGGGCACCTGTTGCGGGTCGCGCACGACGTACACCGCGAGCCGCTTCTGGGTGCCGGCCTCCGTGAGGTCGAAGCCCGCCCCCGTCTCCAGGGCGACCCGCAGCGCGAGGGGGCCCTTGCCGGGGCGCGGCGGGCCGTCGGGCAGGCGGTCCTTCCAGTGCAGCCAGCCGGCGCGGGCGAGGTGTGTGACGAGGTGCAGCCCGTCGCCGGCCGTCAGGTCGAGGAACTTGCCGTGCCGGTGCACGGCGGTGACCTCCTGCCCCTCGACGGCGGTGACGGGCGGGTCGTACGTCTTCAGCACGCTGATCGCGACGGGCAGCACGCGCACGATCTCGTGGCCGACGAGATGCTCGGTCAGGAAGTCCTTGAGCGCTTCCACCTCGGGGAGTTCGGGCATACGTCCAGAGTGCCACGAGAGGTCACCGGGGCTCGCGTACGACGAACTCGCACCACACGCACTTGCCGCCGCCCCGCGCCTCCACGCCCCACGCGGCGGTGAGCAGGTCCACCAGCAGCAGACCGCGCCCCGAGACACCCGACTCGCCGGCCTCACGGCGGCGCGGCAGGGCGCTGGAGGAGTCCTCGACCTCGACCCGCAGCCGGCGCTCGCCGCCGGTGACCACCCGCACGGTGACGATCGCCGCGCCCTCGGTGTGCATGAGGGCGTTGGTGATCAGTTCGTCGGCGACCAGCTCGATCTCGTCGGCGCGGTCCCCGGCGCCCCAGGCGCGGACGGCGGCCCGGATCATGTGCCGGGCCTCGGCGAGGGCCTCCGGGTCGCCGGGCGCCACATGCTGCTGGAGCCGGTTCCCGGCCTGCGGGGTGTCCGGGCCGCGCCGGCGCAGCAGGAGCAGGGCGACGTCGTCGTCCCCGCCGCGTTCCTCGGCGACCTCGATGAGCTGGTCGGCGAGCTTGCGCACGTCCCCCGGCCCCGCGGCGACCATGGCGGCGAGGGCCCGCATGCCGTCGTCGACGTCGGCGCCGGGCTGCTCGACCAGGCCGTCGGTGCACAGCAGCAGGGTGTGGCCGGGGTCGAGCTCGACGGTGCCGACCGGGTACTGGAGGCTGCCGAACTCGGCGGACAGACCGAGCGGCAGCCCGCCGGGCACGGAGATGCGCCGGCAGGTCCCGTCGGGAGCGCGCAGCAGGGGGTCGATGTGTCCCGCGCGGACCACCTGGACGACCCCGGTGGACAGGTCGGCCTCCGCGTACAGGCAGGTGGCGAAGCGGTCGGTGTCGAGCTCGTGCAGGAAGACGGAGGCCCGGGCCATCACGGTGGCCGGGGTGTGGCCCTCGGCCGCGTAGGCCCTCAGGACGATACGCAGCTGGCCCATGACGGCGGCGGCGTGCGTGTCGTGGCCCTGGACGTCGCCGATGACGGCGCCGACCCGGCCGCCGGGCAGCGGGATCAGGTCGTACCAGTCGCCGCCGATGCCGCGGCCCAGCGAGCCGCCGATGGTGGCGGCGCGGTAGCGGACGGCGACGTCGGCGCCGGCGACGCTGGGGATGGTGCGCGGCAGCATGGCCTGCTGGAGGCCCTGGGCGATGTCCTTCTCCTGCTCGTAGAACATGGCCCGTTGCAGGCTCTGCGCGATGCTGCTGCCGAGCGCGACGAGGATGTTGCGCTCCTCCGGGGTGAAGCCGTGGCGGTCGCTGTAGAGCAGGCCCATCGCGCCGATGGGCCGGGCCTGCACGATGAGCGGCAGATAGGCCGCGGAGGTGATCTTCAGGTCGGTGAGGTGCGGCCACAGCACGGGGTAGCCGCCGGCGAACTCCTGCGGTGACTCGATGAAGCGGGGGGTGAGGGTGCGCACTACCTCGCTCATCGGGTACGGCTCGTCGATCCGGGTGACCAGCGTGCCGGGCACGAAACTGCCCTCCGGCCCCTCGGCGATCAGCCGGATCCGGCCGGCCTCGACCAGACCCATGACGAGGCTGGTCGCGCCGAGGTGCGTGAGGCCGTGGGTGTCCTTCAGGACGTCGATGACGTCCTGCACGGTGCGGGCGTGGGCCAGGGCCGCCGTGGTGAGCTGGACGACGTTGGTCTGCTCGCGGCGCGCGTCGTCGAGGGTGGTCTCCTCGGTGCGGGCGGCGAGGTCGCTCAGCTCGTCGGACGCGTCGCGCACGATGCCGACGATGCGGCGCGGGCGGCCCGTGTCGTCGCGCCGGATGTAGCCCTGGGTGTGGGTCCAGCGCGGGGTGCCGTCGCGCAGCCGCATCCGGAAGTAGGCGCCGTAGTTCTCGCTGCCGTCCTTGATGGCCTGGGCGATCACCTCGTCCAGCCGGATGGCCTCGACCGGCGGGACCCGCACGGCGAGGGATTTGGGGTCGCCGTCGTACTCCTCGGGCCGCAGGTCGAAGATCTCGTGGGCCTGGGCGTCCATGTGGAACAGCCCGGTGTCCAGGTCCCAGTCGAAGCTGCCCATCCGGTTGAGCGCCAGGATCGGGTCCGGGTGGGCGGGCCAGTCGTCCGGGAGGGACAGGGCGCTCGCTGCCCGATCAACCATGGAGCCACCTTGCCAGGGTTTGTCCGATTCTTCGACCGGGGGCCTTCAGCCGGGCATGACGTCGGACTCATCGGGCCCGTCGGGGATCAGCCCGCCCCCGTCGGGCGGATCGGGAACCTCCGGGACGACCTCCGGGCCGATGTCGCCGGGACCGACGGGAACATCCGGGCCATCGGGTTCCAGGGCACGGTCGAGGCCCGGATCGGCATCGCCCCCGGCACCGGAGTCCGCATCTGCCTCGGCGGGATCGGCCGGATCGGCGGGATCGGTGTCGGAGGCGTCGGCGAACAGATGGCCGAGGGTGTCGTCGATGGGGTCGGTCAACAGGACACGCCCCTCGACCGCCGGGGCGACGACCTCCGAGCCCGGCGCGGATTCCTTCTGCCCTTCGCCGCCGCGGCCGACGACGAGGAGCGCCGCCGAGAGGGCGCAGGCGGTGATCAGTGTGGCAGTGGGTAGTCGCACGACCACTATTGTCTGCTCCACCCGCCGGCGTCACGCAAACGGAAGAGGGGAACACGCACTGTGACGAGGCCAGAATGGAGAAGAGGAGGGCACCGCCGTGGACTGGTTCACCGCACCCGAGTACTGGCTGAGCCGGCTGGTCTTCCAGCGGGCCCTGGCCGGTGTGTACCTGGTCGCGTTCCTGACGGCGGCGTGGCAGTTCCGGGCGCTCCTGGGTGAGCGCGGGATGCTGCCGATCCCCCGCTTCGTCGAGCGCGTGCCGTTCCGGGCGGCCCCGAGCCTGTTCCAGCTGCGCTACTCCGACCGTCTCTTCGCCGCGGTCGCCTGGACGGGCTGCGCGGTGTCGGCGGCGCTGCTGGCGGGGCTGGACGGCCGACTGCCGCTCTGGGCCGGGATGGTGATGTGGCTGGTGCCGTGGGCGTTGTACCTGTCGATCGTGAACGTCGGTCAGACCTGGTACTCGTTCGGCTGGGAGTCCCTGCTGCTGGAGACCGGCTTCCTCGCCGTGTTCCTCGGCAACGACCAGGTGGACCCGCCGGTTCTCGTGCTCTTCCTGGTGCGCTGGATCCTGTTCCGGGTCGAGTTCGGCGCCGGCCTGATCAAGATGCGGGGCGACGCCTGCTGGCGGAAGCTGACCTGTCTCTACCACCACCACGAGACCCAGCCGATGCCCGGCCCGCTGAGCTGGTTCTTCCACCACCTGCCCAAGCCGCTGCACCGGATCGAGGTGGCCGCGAACCACTTCACCCAACTCGTCGTGCCGTTCCTGCTGTTCACCCCGCAGCCGGTCGCCACGGCGGCCGCGTCCCTGATGATCCTCACCCAGTTGTGGCTGGTGCTGTCGGGTAACTTCTCGTGGCTGAACTGGATCGCCATCGTCCTGGCCGTGCCTGCGCTCGCCCTCCCCACCGGCCATCGGTCGGGCCCTGCCGCACCGCTCTGGTTCGAGATCGTGGTCCTCGCCGCGGCAGCGCTCCTGCTGTTCCTCAGCTACCACCCGGTGGTCAACATGCTCTCCCGCCGCCAGGTGATGAACCGCTCCTTCGACCCGCTGCACCTGGTCAACACCTACGGCGCGTTCGGCAGCGTGAGCCGGATCCGCTACGAGGTGGTGGTCGAGGGCACCCTCGACGACGTGCCGCGCGAGGAGTCCGACTGGCGGGAGTACGAGTTCAAGGGCAAACCGGGCGATCCGCGGCGCTGGCCGCGTCAGTTCGCCCCCTACCATCTGCGCCTGGACTGGCTGATGTGGTTCGCCGCGCTCTCCCCCGCGTACGCCGGGCCGTGGTTCGGCGCGATGGTGGAACGGCTGCTGGAGAACGACCGCGACACCCTGAGACTGCTGCGCCGCTCCCCGTTCCCGCCCGACGAGCCGCCGCGCCACATCCGCGCCCGCCTCTTCCGCTACCGCTACACGACCTGGCGTGAGCTGCGGGAGACGGGCGCATGCTGGGAGCGGACGTATGTGCGGGAGTATCTGCCGCCGACCAGGCTGGCCAGGGTCTCTCAGAGGTCGTAGACGCGGACGGCCGTGGCCTCGAAGATCTGGGTGTGGTCTTGCGGGTCGGTCAACTGCCTTGCCAGGTCGAGGACTTCGCCGTACGACGCGGTGGGCGTGCACACCGGCCAGTCCGAGCCGAACATCAGCCGGGCCGGTCCGAAGGCCTCCAGCACCGTGTGGGCGTACGGGCGCAGGTCGTGGACGCTCCAGGAGGCGGGGTCGGCCTCGGTGACCATGCCGGAGAGCTTGCAGACCGTGTTGGGCAGCGCGGCGAGGGTCCTGATGTCGCGGGCCCAGGGCTCCAACGCGCCGGAGGCGATGGGCGGCTTTCCCAGGTGGTCCAGGACGAAGGTGAGTTCGGGCAGGGCGGCGGCCGCCTTGGTGCAGGCCGGGAGCTGGTGGGGCAGCACGATCAGGTCGTAGACCAGCCCCGCGTCGGCGACGGCGGCGAGAGCGCGCCGTACGTCGGCCCGCAGCAGCCACTCCGGGTCCGGCTCGCCCTGGACCTGGTGCCGGACGCCCTTGAGGTATCGGCCGCCGGGGAGCTCCCGCAGCCGGGCCAGTTCGTCGGCGACGTCCGGGCGGGTCAGGTCGGTCCAGCCGACGACGCCCGCGATCAGCTCGTGCCCGGCCGCGAGGGCGAGGAACTCGGGGGTCTCCTCGGCCACGGTGACCGTCTGGACGAGGACGGTACGGTCGACCCCGGCCGCGCGGGCCTCGGGCAGCAGGTCCTCGACGGCGAAGTCCCGCCGCAGCGGGCTGCCTTCGGCGATCCAGTCCTGGTCCCGCACCGACAGGTCCCAGACATGGTGGTGGGCGTCGACGGTCATGGCAGCTCCCAGACGACCGGCAGGCCCGCGCCGGCTCCCTCGTCGGAGTAGTCGTGCACCACGTCGAGCAGCTCGGCCATCCGCGCCTGCCACACCATGTTGACCGGCAGCTTCTCCAGCTCGGCGAGGAGGCGTGCGTAGTCCTCGCACTCCAGGACATGGAACAGATCGGTGCCGCTGCGCCAGATCGTCCAGGAGGTGGCGCCGGCCGCGCGGATGGCGTCCGTGAGTTCCTTCGGCACCTCCCGGTGCGCGGCCTCGTACTCGGCGATCCGGTCGGCGCGGACCTTGGTGTGCAGGGCGATCCTCATGACGACTCCTGTGAGGGCAACAGACCGGTGTCCCGCAGCTCTTCCCAGAGGGCGGCCGGGACGGGGGCGGCAAACTGCTCGGCGCAGTCCTCGGCCTCGGCCGGCGAGCGCGCGCCGACCAGGACGCTCGCGACCGCCGGATGGGCGGCGCAGAAGGCCAGGGCGGCGGCGCGCAGGGTGACGCCGTGCCGGTCGGCGACCGCCTTCATCCGCAGGGCCCTCTCCAGCAACTCGGCCGGGGCCTGCGCGTAGTCGTACGTCGTTCCGGGCCTCGGGTCGGCCAGCAGGCCCGAGTTGAAGGCGCCGCCGATGACCACCGACACGCCCCGTTCGACGGCCGCGGGCAGCAGTTCAGCGCGGGCGCGCTGGTCGAGCAGGGTGTAGCGGCCCGCGCAGAGCACCACGTCGACGTCGGTCTCGCGGACGAACCGGGTGAGCATCTCGGCCTGGTTCATGCCGGCGCCGATCGCGCCCACCACCCCCTCCGAGCGCAGCTTCTCCAGGGCGGGATAGCCCTCGCGGAAGGCCTGTTCGGCGTGGTCGTCGGGGTCGTGCAGGTACACGATGTCGACGCGGTCGAGACCGAGCCGTTCGAGGGAGGCCTCCAGGGAGCGGCGTACGCCGTCGGCGCTGAAGTCCCACACCCGCCGATGGGTGGCGGGCACCGCGAAGCCGTTGGCCAGGTCGTCTCCGACCGGCGGGTCCACGGGTTCCAGACGGCGGCCGACCTTCGTGGAGACCGTGTACTGCGCCCGCGGGAGGTCCCGCAGGGCGGCGCCGAGGCGCCGCTCCGACAGGCCCAGCCCGTAGTGCGGCGCGGTGTCGAAGTAGCGCACGCCCCGCCGCCAGGCGGCGGTCACGGTGTCGTACGCCTGCTCGTCGGTGACCTCGGAGAAGAGGTTGGCGAGGGGCGCGGCGCCGAGGCCGAGGGCGGTGACCTGCACGCCGCTGCGGCCGAGGCCGGTCATCGGGGGTCCGCCGGGCGCAGCCGCAGGCCCTGCATGCCGCCGTCGACGGCGAGGGCGGTGCCGGTGGTGGCGCCGGACAGGGGGCTCGCCAAGTAGGCGATGGCGCCCGCGACTTCGGCCGCGCTGACCAGGCGGCCGGTGGGCTGGCGAGCCTCCAGGGCGGCGCGCTCGGCGGCCGGGTCGTCGGCCGCGTCGAGCAGCCGGCCGACCCACGGGGTGTCCGCGGTGCCGGGGTTGACGCAGTTGACGCGGATCCCCTCACGCACGTGGTCGGCGGCCATGGCGAGGGTGAGCGAGTACACGGCGCCCTTGGCTGCGCTGTACAGGGCCCGCTGCGGCAGGCCCGCGGTGGCGGCGATGGAGCAGGTGTTGACGATCACCGCGTGCGCGGAGCGCCTCAGGTGCGGCAGCGCGGCGCGGGTCGTGCGGACCATGCCGACGACGTTGACGTCGAGGACGCGGTGCCATTCGGCGTCGTCGTTGTCCTCCACGGTGCCCTGGGCGCCGATGCCCGCGTTGTTGACCAGGACGTCCAGCCCGCCGAGGTCGGTGACGGCGGCCGCGACCGCCTCCCGCACCGAGGCGTCGTCGCCGACGTCGGCCCGGTAGCCGAGCAGCGGCTTTTCCACGCCCGACAGGTCCAGGTCGAGGACGGCGACCCGGGCGCCGCGCTCGGCCAGGAGCTGTGCGGTCGCCCGGCCGATGCCGGAGCCGCCCCCCGTCACCAGGGCCGTCAGCCCTTCGAAGTCGCTCACGCCGCCTTCTCCTTCGGCTCTTGAGGCTGGCTGTCCAGCAGTCGCCGCCGGGATACACGTACCGCGGCCGCCCGACCGGTCTGGCGTCGGACTTCCCCTACGGTTGACGCATATTTATCAGACCACTTCGCCTCGACAACACCCTTCGAGTGGAGATTCGGCGCATTATTGCCTCAAGTGGTCCGACCACCTCCCTGGCTGGACTGCGGCGCATCAGCGACAGGAGAGGCCCCGTGGAAGACACCCCGTCCAGCGCGCACGCCCCCAGGGGCACGGTGACACAGCGCGCCATCGAGCGCATCAAGGCGATGATCGCCGACGGTCTGCTGGAACCCGGTCAGCGGCTGCCCACCGAGCGGGACCTCGCGGCGCAGCTGGGCATCTCCCGCAGTTCGATGCGTGAGGCGATCCGCGCGCTCACGGTCCTGGGCGTGCTGGAGGCCCGGCACGGTTCGGGCATCTACGTCACCGCGCTGAAGGCCGGTGATCTGCTGGAGACGTTCGGGGTGGTGGCCGACCTCTCGCGGGGCCCGCGTCTGGTCGAGTTGCTCCAGGTGCGCCGGATCCTGGAGTCGACGGCGACGGCACTGGCCGCCGCCCGCATCACCCCGGAGGAACTGGCCGTCGTGGCGGGGCACTTGGCGGCGATGAACGCCACGGACGACCCGGAGGAGATCCTCGCCCACGATCTCGCCTTCCACCGCGCGATCGCGACGGCCGCCGGCAACGAGACGATGGCGGCGATCCTGGACGGCCTGTCCTCGCGCACGTTCCGGGCCCGTGTCTGGCGCGGCTACCAGGAGGAGGGCGCGTTCGCCCGTACGCGCCGCGAGCACGCGGCGATCCACCGCGCCCTGGCCGCCCGCGACCCGGAGGCCGCGCGGGCGGCGGCGGCCGCGCACGTGGGCGAGGTGGAGGAGTGGCTGAGAGCCCAGGTGAGCCTGTGACCGGCCCCCACGAGCCCGACCCTCACGCGCCCGGGACCGCCTGACCGGGACCCGCGTGACCGAGATCTGCGTGACTGAGATCTGCGTGACTGAGATCTGCGTGACTGAGATCTGCAGGGCGTACGGTCGCCCCTCGACGCGGCGCTCCGGGCCGGGCACAGTTCTCCCTACGCGACGTACTCGCGAGTAGTGCGCGCACACCGAGGGAGCTGCCTGTGACCAGCTGGGCCGGCCGGACCGCCGTCGAGATCGCCGCCGCCGTGCGGGAGAAGCAGGTCACCCCGCGTGAGGTGGTGGCGGAGCATCTCGCGCGGATCGAGCGGCTGGACGGCCGGATCGGTGCGTTCCGTACGGTGCGGGCGCAGGCGGCGCTCGCCGAGGCGGACGAGGTGGCCGCCCGCGGCGACCTGGCCGCTCTGCCGCTGGCCGGGGTTCCGGTGGCGGTCAAGGACAACCTGGCCGTGCGGGGCGAGTCCACCCGCGTCGGCTCGGCCGCGACGCCGGACACCCCGGCCGGCGCCGACCATGTCACCGTGGCCCGGCTGCGGGCGGCCGGTGCGGTGGTGGTGGGCCTGACGAACGTGCCGGAGCTGTGTGTCTTCGGCACCACGGAGGGCGTCCACGGCACCGCCCGCAACCCGTGGGACACCTCGCGCACGGCCGGCGGCTCGTCCGGCGGCAGCGCTGCCGCGGTCGCCGCCGGGATGGCGCCGATCGCGCTGGGCAACGACGGCATGGGGTCCCTGCGCATACCGGCGGCCAACTGCGGCCTGGTGACCATCAAGCCGGGCCGCGGCGTCGTCCCGGCCAAGATCGGGGACGGCGACTGGTTCGGGATGTCGGAGAACGGCCCGCTGGCGACGACCGTCGGGGACGCTCGGCTGATGCTGTCGGTCCTGGCCGGCACCGACGCCGACGCCGTCCGGGCCGAGGAACCCGGGGCGCTGAAGATCGCCGTCTCGGTGCGCAGCCCGCTGGCCGGGGTCGCGGTGAGCGGGCCGTACACGAGCGCGGCGCGGGAGGCGGCCGGGGTGCTGGTGCGGGCGGGACATCATGTGGAGCGGGCCGAGCCGCCGTACCCGCTGTCGCTGAGCATGACCTCGCTCGCGCACTGGACGGCGGGCACGGCGGTGGACGCCGCGCCGCTCGACCCGCGCCTGCTGACCCGGCGCACCCGGGTGCACGCGGCCCTCGGCCGGCGGTTCATGAACGGGGTGCGCGACGGCTCGGCGCGGCAGGAACTGCGCCGCCGCCTGGAGCCGTTCTTCGTGGAGTACGACGTGCTGCTCACACCGGCGCTCGCGCGACGGTCGCCGAAGGCGACGGCGTGGCACGAGCGGGGCTGGCTGCGCAACATCCTGGTGAACACGAACTACTCGCCGCTGACCCCGCCGTGGAATCTGACCGGCTGGCCCGCGATGGCGGTGCCCTTCGGCACGCTGCCGTCGGGCGCTCCCGCGGCCGTGCAGCTGGTGGGCCGACCGGGGGCGGAGGGCGAACTGCTGCGGGTGGCGGAGCAGTTGGAGAACCTGCGTCCGTGGCGGCGGACGGCGCCGCTCGACTGAGCGACTCGGAGGCGGCCGGGCCGGGAGAGCAGGGGGCTCGGCATGGGCGTGCCGGGTGCACGCCCATGCGGTGAGCGATCGCGAGCGGGTCAGTCCACGCTGGGCAGGATGTGGGGCTCGGCGAGGTCGTCCTCGTAGCCTGCCAGGCGGATCGGGGCGGAGCGGGCCCACACGTCGAGGCTGCCGATCTCGCCGGGCCTGCGGCCGGCCCGCTCCGGGCGTTCCTTGGGGCGTTGCTCGCGATTCGTCTTCTCCGGTGTCACCGCGCACTCCTTATGTGTCGGGTCACCCTCGGGGCGTGCCGACCAGTCTGCGGTCCGGCACCTGACGCTCCCTCGGGTCTGGCTCAAGTCGGTCAAGGACGCGGTGGCGCCGGCAACTCCTGTGGAGAGCAGGCCGTTGTGAAGCGGCTTGTCCCATGACGGACTGTGGGTGTGGGTGGCACTCCGTTTTGTCGTCCGTCCGCTACAGGGTAACCAAATGAGCGGGGGTCCGCTCGATAGGGCTGAAGATTTGAGGTAACCATGGGAAGCCACTCTCAGCTCCCCGTAGGAGAATTGAACACTTTTACCACCTTTCACGCCTTTCGAATTCGCCCGTCCGGGCTACGACAGTGCAGTTCAGGTCCCGTTCGTCCGATCGCAAGCCGGCCATGATCTGCTGGCGTCCGGCAACGGCTGTCTCGCGGAAGGACAGACGCATGGAGCTGCGCGGCGTCGAGGAGCTGATGGACCTGCTGTACGCCTGCCGGGGCGTACGTGACACGCCGGTCCACGGTGGACCCGGCGTCGACCTGCACGATCACGCGCTGCAGACGGCCGCTCTGCTGCGCCGAAGCCGCCCCGCCGACAAGGAGCTCCAGCTCACCGGGCTGGTCCACCCCATCGGCCATCTCCTGTGCCCCACCGACCCCGCCGGCCGCCCGGAGCGCGCCGCCGACGCCGTACGCCCGCTGCTCGGCCCTCGTGTCTCCCGCCTCGTCGGCCTGCACCCCTGGCTCGGCACACCCGCCGACGACGACCTGCTCAGCCTGCGCCAGGCCGACGAGGACGGCCGGGTCGCCGGGTTCGACGCGGGTGTGCTGGAGGACTGGCGCACGGTCCTGGAACTGGTGGCGGCCCGCACCTCACGTCTCGGGGCTGTCGACTGACGGCCCACCGTGAGACCGTACGCCGATGACGTCGTCGCATGCGTTACGAGGCAGGGCCGCAGTCGTCACGGGCGCCACGCGGGGCATCGGCCTGGCGGTGGCACGAGCGCTGGCGGAGGCCGGGGCGCGGGTGTGCGTCAGCTCGCGGAACGCGGACGAGGTGCGGCGGACCGCCGCGGAGCTGGGCGGGGTGGGCCTGGCCGGCAGCGTCGGGGACCCCGGTCACCCCGGGGAACTGACGGACCTGTGTCTGCGTGAGTTCGGCCGGCTGGACGTCCTGGTCAACAACGCGGCGACGAACCAGCCCTACGGCCCGCTCATGGACGCCGACCCGCTGCTGTGGCGCGAGGCGTTCACGGTGAACGTCGAGGCGCCGCTACGGCTGGTGCAGTGCGCGTGGCGGGGCTGGATGCGCGAGCACGGCGGAGCGGTCGTCAGCATCTGCACGGAGGGCGCGACCCATGTGGGCCCGGGCGTCGGCGCCTACGGCACCAGCAAGGCGGCCCTCCTGCACCTCACGCAACAGCTCGCGGGGGAGCTGGGGCCGGGGGTGAGGGTCAACTCCGTCTCCCCCGGACTGGTGCGGACCGAGATGGCCCGCTTCATGTGGGAGCCGAGGGAGGAGGAGATCGCCGCGGGACTGCCCCTGGGCAGGATCGGCGAGCCGGACGACGTGGCGAGGGCGGTGGTGTGGCTGGCGTCGGACGAGGCGAAGTGGATCACGGGCACGGACCTGGTGGTGGACGGCGGCACGAGAGTCCGGGCGGCGAGCTCCGCACCTCAGGGGCGCGGGGCCGCATCGCTCGGCGGCTTCGCCGCGGCCCGCGACCAGCCGCCACGACCGGCGCCCACCCATCAGGCGTAGCCGGCCCTACCACTTGCCGGGCGCGTAGTCCTTCAAGAAGACCCCGTACACGTCCTCCCCCGCCTCACCCCGCACGACCGGGTCGTACACCCGAGCCGCCCCGTCCACCAGGTCGAGCGGCGCATGGAACCCCTCCTCGGCAAGCCGCAGCTTGTCGTAGTGGGGCCGCTCGTCGGTGATCCAGCCGGTGTCGACGGAGGTCATGAGGATGCCGTCGGCCTGGAACATCTCCTGCGCGCTGGTCCGCGTGACCATGTTCATCGCGGCCTTGGCGGCATTCGTGTTGGGGTGCCCCGCGCCCTTGTACCCACGGCCGAAGACCCCCTCCATCGCGGAGACGTTCACGACGTACGCGCGCCCGCTCGTCGCCGCACGGGCGGCCGCGGCCATGGCCGGCCGCAGCTTGCTGATCAGGATGAACGGCGCCGTGTAGTTGCACAGCTGGGTCTCGAGGAGCTCCACCGGGGAGATCTGTTCGATGGTCTGCACCCAGGTGTTGGTATCGACGACGTCGGGGACCAGGCCGCCCGCGTCGATGGCGGTGCCGTCGAGGTGCCGGGCGACGCTGGCGTTGCCCGCGACCAGGGCGAGGTCGGCGACCTGCTGTGCGTCGAGGCCGCTGATGCCGACGGGCAGCGCGGCCAGGCCGTCGACCGCGCCGGAGCCGAAGGCGCCGATGACGTGGTGGGCGGGGAGCTCACCGGCGGGCAGCGGGGCGCTCTCGCCCTCGACCAGGGCGGCGTAGGCGGACGGCAGCCGGCGTACGGTCTGGGTCGCGTTGTTGATGAGGACGTCGAGCGGGCCCGCCTCGGCGACCTGGTCGGCGAGGGCCACGGCCTGCGCCGGGTCGCGCAGGTCGATGCCGACGACCTCCAGGCGGTGCATCCAGTCCGCCGAGTCGTCCATGGCCTTGAAGCGGCGGATGGCGTCCTTGGGGAAGCGCGTGGTGATCGTCGTGTGCGCGCCGTCGCGCAGCAGCCGCAGCGCGATGTACATGCCGATCTTGGCGCGGCCGCCGGTGAGCAGGGCGCGCTTGCCGGTGAGGTCGGCGCGGGCGTCGCGCCTGGCGCGGTTCAGGTCCGCGCAGTCCGGACAGAGCTGGTGGTAGAAGTAGTCGACCTCGACGTACCGGGTCTTGCAGGTGTAGCAGGAGCGCGGGCGCTGGAGTATCCCCGCGACCCGGCCCTCCTCGGTGATCGACGACGGGAGGATGCCCTCGGTCTCGTCGTCGATGCGCTGGGCGGAGCCGGTCGCCGTGGCCTCCGTGACCGCCTTGTCGTGGGCGGTCTTGGCGGCCCGGCGCTCCTGACGGCGGCGCTGCTTCACGGTGCGGTAGATGCCGGCGGTGGCGCGGCGCACGGCGATCGCGTCGGGGTGGTCGACGTCCAGCTTATCGAGTTCCTCCAGCACGGACAGGCAGAGGGCGAGCCGCTCCGGGTCGATGCCGGGCCCGTACACGACCTCGTCCACGACCTCCTCCGTGACCGCCGTCGAGCCGTCCTCTGTCACCGTCATCGCGCTGCCGCTTCCCTGATCACCCGTGCGGCGCTCCGACCGCGCCCGCCTCGAACGGGGAATTTTACGGAGCGCCGGGCCCCTCCTCCAAACCCGTTCCCGTCAAGAGCCGCAGGCCGTGATGAGTGTCTCCACCTCGGCGGTCAGCGCGCGGGCGAACCGGTCGAGATCGGGGACGGCCTCGGCGTCGGCGACGAGCCCGTAGTGGACGCGGCCGCGGTAGGTCGAGACGGCGACCGCCAGGGCCTGACCGCGGGCGAGCGGGGCGTACGGGAAGACCTCGGTCACCGGGTTCCCGCCGAGCTTCAGGCCGAGGCTGGGCAGGGGGACGCTGGTGACGAGGATGTCGAACCAGAGCCGGGCGGCCTGGCCGGCCAGCGGACCGCCGAGGCGGTGGCCGAGGGCCGGGACGTGGTCGGCGAGCAGGGCGACGGCGCCGGCGCCCCGGCCGGGTCCCGCCTCCTTGTTGCGGTCCATGGCGGCGCGGACCGTGCCGAGCCGGCGCAGCGGGTCCGGGTCGTCGACAGGAAGCCGTATCAGGTACCCGGAGAGCCGGTTTCCCTGCGGGTGGGCGGTGCGCGGGCGGCGCTTGGAGACGGGGATGAGGGCGCGGGGGACGACGCCCTCGCTGCCGTCGCCGCGTTCGTCGAGCCAGCGGCGCAGGGCCCCGGCGACGACCGCGATCAGCACGTCGTTGACGGTGCCGCCCTCGGTCTTGCGGATCCGGTGCACGTCGTCGAGGTCGATCACGACGCCGGCGGTGCGGCGGGTGCCGGTGGGCCGGGCGGTGAGGGCGGGCGTGGGGCGCATGCCCAGGGTGTGCACGGCGACGGAGGCGCCGATGTCGAGGGCGCGGCCCACGTCGGAGACGGCCCCGCGCAGCAGACCGGGCAGCCTGCGCACGTCGGGGAGGCGCCCGCGCGGCGGCTCGGCGGGGCGGGGCCGGGGCGCGGGCAGGTCCATGGGGTCCAGGACGGCCGCGGCCAGCGTCAGGGCGCGCAGGCCGTCGGCGAGGGCATGGTGGAACTTGAAGAGCACGGCGAAGGAGACGCCGTCCGCTCCCGGCAGCACGTGTGCCTCCCAGGGCGGGCGGCCGCGCTCCAGGGGCCGCTGCATGAGCCGGCCTGCCTCGGTCTGGAAGTCGGCGGTGGGGGTGTGCAGGGTGACGTGGTGGACGGGGTCGAAGTCGGGGTCCGGCTCCCGGGTCGCGCCCCCGAAGGCGAGCGCGCCGCGCAGGTCGAGGGGCCGGTCGGCGTCGAAGGGCCGCCACAGGTCCCGGATCCGCATGCGCAGCCCGGGGACGGCGGCCGCGCGGGCAGCGAGCAGGTCGGCCGCGTGGGCTCCCGCGGTGGGCGAGTGCGCCGCGAAGACGCCGAGCGCCCCCAGGTGCATGGGGTGCTCGGCCGACTCGAGGTTCCAGAACGCCAGGTCGAGGGGTGCCAGCAGATCATCAGCAGTCAAGGACTTGCCTCGCAACGACGAAGGGTGAGGCAAGTAGTCAAGCGCGCCCGGGCGATTACGGTCAAGTACGATCAGACTACGTACAGTTAACAAGCCGTTAAGTTCAGGACACCCGCTGGCCCTTTCCCAGGGCGATCACGCCGTTCTTGGACACCGTGTACAGCTCCGTGTCCCGCTCCGGGTTCACGCCGATGGCCGCACCCGGAGGGACCTCGACGTTCTTGTCCAGGACCGCCCCGCGCACCACTGCACCCCGTCCGATGTGGACGTTGTCGTGCAGGATCGAGCCCTGGACGACCGCTCCCGGGTCGACCACGACGCCCGGGGACAGCACCGACCGGGTCACCTGCCCGCGGATCAGACAGCCCGCACTGATGATCGACTCGCTGGCCATGCCGCCGGCGGCGAAGCGGGCCGGGGAGAGCTGACCCGAGTGGGTGTAGATCGGCCAGCTGCGGTTGTACAGATTGAAGGCGGGACGCTCGGCGATCAGGTCCATATGGGCGTCGTAGTACGCGTCGAGCGTGCCGACGTCCCGCCAGTAGCCCTGGTCGCGGCTGGTCTCACCGGGGACGTGGTTGCCGCTGAAGTCGTACAGCTGGGCCTCGCCGCGCTCGGTGAGCTGGGGCAGGATCGAGCCGCCCATGTCGTGCACGGAGTCCTCGTCCTCGGCGTCCCGCTGAAGGGCCTCGATGAGGGCCTTGGTGGTGAAGAGGTAGTTGCCCATCGAGGCGAACACGGTGTCCGGGTCGTCGGCGAGGCCGGGCGGGTCGGCGGGCTTCTCCAGGAACCGCTCGACCGTCTGGCCGTCCGAACCCGGGGTGATCACCCCGAAGGAGGAGGACTCGCTGCGCGGGACCCGTATCCCGGCGACCGTGACGCCCGCGCCGCTCTCGATGTGCTGGGTGAGCATCTGGCGCGGGTCCATGCGGTACACATGGTCGGCGCCGAACACGGCCACGTACTCGGGCCGTTCGTCGTAGACCAGGTTCAGCGACTGCAGGATGGCGTCGGCGCTGCCCAGGTACCAGCGCTTGCCGAGCCGCTGCTGGGCCGGGACCGGGGTGACGTAGTTGCCGAGCAGGCTCGACATCCGCCAGGTGGTGGTGATGTGCCTGTCCAGCGAGTGCGACTTGTACTGCGTGAGCACGCAGATGCGCAGGACGTCGGCGTTGACGAGGTTGGACAGGACGAAGTCGACGAGCCGGTACGTGCCGCCGAACGTGACCGCCGGTTTGGCGCGGTCCGCGGTCAAGGGCATGAGGCGCTTGCCCTCACCGCCCGCCAGCACGATCCCGAGTACCGAAGGCCCACCACGACGCATGGCCGCTCCCCTCACCCTGGTTGAACCATGACCTTCCCCCGTGGGGGGCGCGCTACGCCTGTTTGACGATCTCCTCGTACAGGCGGACCGTACGCCGGGCGACGGCGTCCCAGCCGAACTCCCCCACCGCGCGCGCCCGCCCGGCCTCCCCCATGCGACGCCCGGCCGCCGGATCGCCGAGGATCGCGTCCAGCGCCCGCGCGAGACCCGTCTCGAATCCCTCGTCCACGGTGACGAGCGTCCCGGTCACCCCGTCCTCGACGACCTCCGGGATCCCGCCGACCCGGGAGGCCACGACAGGGGTGCCGCAGGCCATCGCCTCCAGGTTGACGATGCCGAGGGGCTCGTACACCGAGGGGCAGACGAACACGGCCGCGTGCGTGAGGAGTTGGATCACCTCGGGGCGCGGCAGCATCTTCGGGATCCAGTGCACCCCGCCCCGGGCTCGGCTCAGCTCCGCGAAGAGATCACGGAACTCCTGGTCTATCTCCGGGGTGTCGGGCGCTCCCGCACACAGCACGACCTGCGCCGCCGGGTCGATGTCCCGTACGGCGCGCAGCAGATGGGGCACGCCCTTCTGCCGGGTGATGCGGCCGACGAACAGCACATACGGGCGGTCCGGGTCGAGGCCGATCCGGGTGAGGGCGTCGGTGCCGTGGTCGGGACGGTACAGACCGGTGTCGATGCCGTTGTGCACGACATGGACCCGGTCCGGGGCCAGCGTCGGATAGCAGGCCAGGATGTCCTCGCGCATCGCAGAGGACACGGCGATCACCGCGTCGGCGGCCTCCACCGCGCTCCGCTCGGCCCAGCTCGACAGGGCGTAGCCGCCGCCGAGTTGCTCGGCCTTCCAGGGCCGCAGGGGCTCCAGCGAGTGCGCGGTCACCACGTGCGGAACGCCGTACAGCTGCTTGGCGAGGTGACCGCCGAGGTTGGCGTACCAGGTGTGGGAGTGGACGAGTTCGCGGCCTTCGAGGGCGGCCGCCATGGCGAGGTCCACGGAGAACGTGCGCAGCGCGTCGTTGGCTCCGTCGAGCGCGGACCAGGGGCGGTGGCGCAGCACGCCGTCCGTGCGGCCCTCGCCCCAGCAGTGCACGTCGAGGTCGACCAGCCGCCGCAACTCGCGGGCGAGGAACTCGACATGGACGCCCGCTCCGCCGTACACGTCCGGGGGATACTCCCGGGTCAGCAGTCCCACTCGCACCCGGAACCCCCAGTCTCAGCGGTCGGCTCCCTTCATGGTCACCCAGACGGGGCGCGTGGGGAAGAGCGCGGGGGTCGTGTGAAGCAACAGTCACCGCACAGGCCCCCGCCGGGCACCCGGTAGTACAGGCAGCAGCTGCGGCGGCGAAACGCGGTACCCGTCAGTGTGCCGGTGCCGGCGAGGAGGGGGTGCGTGAACAGCTCGGCGGTGAGGGCACGCGCGCGTGCGGCGGCGTCGGGGCGGCCGTGTGCCCGGGCCCACTGGTCGAGCTGCCGGGCGGTTCCGGCCAGCGCCGATCCGGCGTTGCCCCGCAGCAGGCCCGGCGCCACCGATCGACGGGCGCGCAGGGCCGCGGAGAGGGGTTCGAGGTGGCCGACGAGGACAGTCGCGGCGACGGTCGCCGCGTCCCCGGGCAGGGACCGCACCTCCGTCAGCCACAGATCGTCGGGCGCGCCGGCGTCCGGGTCCCAGCGCAGCAGCCCCGGGGCCAGGTCGGGGACGCGCCCGTAGAGGACGGCGCAGCCCAGGGCCACCGACCACAGCCGGGCCGCCAGGCCCTGCTGCGTCACGGAGGCGGCGATCCGGTCCTCGGGAGAGCGCAGGGCCCGGGAGACCTTTCCGACCCTGAAGGCCAGCGGATCTCCGTACCCGTCCGAGGCGGCGCGATCGGGGGTTTCTTCATAGGCCCTTGCGAGGGTCGGCAGCGCTCCCGGCGGTTCTCCTGGGTCGCCTCGTAGCGTGCGCAGGACGAAGAAGCCGCCGAGCGGGCGGAGCGCGGCGAGTTCGGGGTCGATGTCCACGAAGTGCAGTAGTACCAAGGCGAGTAGGGGCGGTGATCAGGGGGATCCCTGGTACGTCACCCGCCTGAGGGAGGACGGCGGGCCCGTTGTACTCCATCGGTAGTAGGACCCATTGCGTGCTCAGGGACGACGACGGGAACAGATCGAGAAGGCATCGTGTTGGTTATGAGAGCCGACCGTTCGCCGCGCCGGGCCCTGCGCCCCCGCCTCACGCAGAGGAGCAGCTCATGAGCGCCCTCGCGTTGTCCGTCGTCCTGTCGCTCGTCTCCGCTGTCGCGTACGCGGGCGGGGCGATCGTGCAGGAGCGGGTCGCGGTGTCCTCGCCCGCCGAGGAGTACGCCCCGCTGCGCCGGCCGAGCTGGTGGGCCGCGGTCGCGATGAACGGTCTCGGCGGCCTCCTCCACGTGGTGGCCCTCGCCTACGGTCCCCTCAGCCTGGTCCAGCCGCTCGGCGCGCTGACCATCGTGTTCGCGCTGCCCATGGCCGCGCTGTTCGTCGGCCGCAAGGCCGGGGCGACGGCCTGGCGCGGGGCGATCATGGCGACGGTCGGTCTCGCCGGTCTGCTGTCCCTGGTCGGGGCGGCCGACGCGCAGACGTTGAGCACCCCGCAGCGGGTGACGGTGGCCATGGTCACCGCCGCCGCGGTGGTGACCCTGATGGTGGCCGCGCGGGCCGCGCACCGGCACCCGGCGGTGCGCAGCATGCTGCTGGCGACCGCGTCGGGCATCGCGTTCGGCATGTCGTCGGTGTTCACCAAGACCGTCGCCGTCGACTGGAGCGACGGCGTCACGGCGGCCGACATCCCCTCCCTGGCCGTGATCGGCGTCCTGGCCACGGCCGGCATGCTGCTCTCGCAGGCCTCCTACCGGGGCGCGGGCCTCGCGGCCCCGCTGGCCACGCTCACGGTCATCAACCCGGTGGTGGCGGCCGCGGTGGGCATCACGATGTTCGGCGAGACCTTCCGCTACGGCACCACGGGCACCGCGCTCGCCCTGAGCTGCGGTGTGGTGGCGGCGGGCGGACTGATCCTGCTCACGACGGAGCGCCTGCAGGGAGCCCAGCAGGAGACGGCACAGGCGGAGGCACAGTCGCAGTCGCAGTCGCAGTCGCAGTCGCAGTCGCAGTCAACTGTGCAGGCGGAAGCGGCTCCGGCCCGTGTCCCCGCCCCGCGGGCACAGGCCGACGCCGCCCCCGCGTCGGCCACGGCGGCGGACGAGACGCTCGGCGGGATCGAGATCCCCGAGCAGATCGAGATCCCCGCGGAGATCGAGATCCCGGAACTGCCGGTCGCGTCGCTGCTGGAGGACGTACGGGAGGACCGGCGGGTACCGGCCCCGGCCTCGCCCGGCGAGGAGGACCTCTCGGACCCCGACGACGCTGAACGACCGTGGTACTACGCTCCGGTCTACGGAGGGCTGCTCGTCCCGATGCCGGCCGTCGACCGGCATCGGGTGCGCGTCAAATCCTGACGCCGCCTGCACGCAGGTAGGCGACCGGGTCGACGTCCGACCCGAAACCGGGCCCCGTCCGCACCTCGAAGTGCAGATGCGGGCCCGTGCTGTTGCCGGTGGAGCCCGACCGGCCGATGCGCTGGCCGCCGCCGACCGACTGCCCCTCGCGCACGGAGATCGCCGACAGGTGGGCGTACTGCGTGTAGCGGCCGTCGGCGTGCCGGATGACCACCTGGTAGCCGAAGGAACCGCCCCAGCCCGCGCTCACCACGCTCCCCGCCTTGACCGCCTTCACGGACGTGCCGGTGGGCACGGGGAAGTCCACGCCCGTGTGGTAGCCCTTCGACCACGAGGAGCCGGTCGCGTGGTACTGCGTCCCGGTGGCGGCGCTGACCGGCGCGACGAGGGTATGGCCGGTCGTCGCCTTGTCGTCGTCCCTGGTCCTGGTGTTCTTGGCCGGCTTGCTCTCCTTGCCGGTCGGGGCTTTGCGGCCCGGGGCCTTGGTGCTCGGGGCATGGTGGCTCGGGGCCTTGCCCGTGGCGGCCGCGCGCTCGCTCAGACTGAGCCGCTGGCCCGGCAGGATCAGGTCCGGGTCGCCGCCTATGGTCGTCCGGTTGGCCGCGTACAGCCCTTGCCAGCCGCCCTTGACCTCCTCGGTCTCGGCGATGCCGGAGAGGGTGTCGCCGCGGACGACGGTGTACATCTCGGCGGTGCCGGCCCGGGACTGGGGCGTGCTCTGGGGCTGCACGTCCTCGAGGGACGTCTTCGAGCCCTTGGCGGAGGCCTTGGCGGCCTTGGAGGACGTGGACGGCTTCGTGCCGTGGGCCGTCTTCCCCGACGAGCCGTTCGGGTGGACGTCGGGGGCGTCGCCGCCCCTGTTCAGTCCGGCCTTGACCGAGCACAGCGGCCAGGCGCCGGGCCCCTGCCCGTCCAGGACCTTCTCGGCCACCGCGATCTGCTGGTCCCTGGTGGCCAGATCCGCACGGGGCGCATACCGCGTGCCGCCGTACGCCTCCCAGGTGGACTGGGTGAACTGCAGCCCGCCGTAGAAGCCGTTGCCGGTGTTGATGTTCCAGTCGTTGGTCGACTCGCACGCGGCGACCTTGTTCCAGGTGTCCACGTCGGCCGCCTGGGCGACTCCGGTGCCGATGAGCGGTATCGCCATGCCGGCGCCGCCCGCCGTGACGGTGAGTGAGGCGCGGTTGATCCTGTTCGGCTGATACCGGCGGTGCCGGCCGCGTACGGCCATGGAGGTCCCCCTCGACGAGCGTCAGGAGGGGCAAAAATAAGGGCCACGAACTGGCCATGACAAGGCGACAACCGGCCGCTCCGACGCGCCCTGGAGCTCGGGGCACCCCACCGGGAATCCCGTCGGGAAACCCGTCAAGATGGTCCCCAGGACGATACTGACGGGCACACCCCCGGAGGAGCCAACCGTATGAGCACGACAGCGCAGATCGGTGTCACGGGACTGGCGGTCATGGGCCGCAATCTCGCCCGCAACTTCGCACGCAACGGCTACACGGTCGCGTTGCACAACCGGACGGTGGCGCGGACGCACGCCCTGGTCGAGGAGTTCGGCCACGAGGGCGAGTTCGTCGCCGCCGAGACGGCCAAGGAGTTCGTGGCGGCCCTGGAGCGGCCCCGCCGTCTGGTCGTCATGGTGAAGGCCGGTGAGCCGACCGACGCGGTGATCCGGGAGTTCGCCCCGCTGCTCGAACCCGGCGACATGATCATCGACGGCGGCAACGCGCACTTCGCCGACACCCGCCGCCGCGAGCGCGAACTGCGCGAGCAGGGCATCCACTTCGTCGGCACGGGCGTCTCCGGCGGCGAGGAGGGCGCGCTGCACGGCCCGAGCATCATGCCGGGCGGCTCCCCGGAGTCGTACGAGTCGCTGGGCCCGATGCTGGAGAAGATCTCCGCGAAGGCGGCGGACGGCACGCCCTGTGTCACCCACGTCGGCCCGGACGGCGCCGGTCACTTCGTGAAGATGGTCCACAACGGCATCGAGTACGCCGACATGCAACTGATCGGCG
Organism: Streptomyces sp. NPDC050121; assembly: GCF_044460385.1. Taxonomy (NCBI): domain Bacteria; kingdom Bacillati; phylum Actinomycetota; class Actinomycetes; order Kitasatosporales; family Streptomycetaceae; genus Streptomyces; species Streptomyces sp. NPDC050121. The sequence goes on from NZ_JBITJV010000006.1 coordinate 45,206, forward strand.
AGGCCTACCAGTTGCTGCGCGACGTCGCCGGGTACGAGCCCGCGCAGATCGCGGACGTCTTCCGCACCTGGAACACGGGCCGCCTCGACTCCTACCTGATCGAGATCACCGCCGAGGTGCTGTCCCACGTGGACGCGGCGACCGGCAGGCCCTTCGTGGACGTGGTGGTCGACCAGGCCGAGCAGAAGGGCACCGGCCGCTGGACCGTCCAGATCGCCCTCGACCTGGGCGTGCCGGTGTCCGGCATCGCGGAGGCCGTCTTCGCCCGGTCGCTGTCGGGGCACGCGGCGCTGCGCGACGCCTCGCGCGGTCTGGCGGGGCCCAAGGCGTCGGCGCTGGGCGAGGCGGAGGCGCAGGCCTTCGCCGACCGGGTGGAACAGGCCCTGTACGCCTCGAAGATCGTGTCGTACACGCAGGGCTTCCACGAGATCGCCGCGGGCAGCGAGGAGTACGGCTGGGACATCGACCTCGGCGCCGTCTCCGCGATCTGGCGCGGCGGCTGCATCATCCGCGCGGCCTTCCTCGACCGGATCCGCGCCGCCTACGACGCCCGGGCGGACCTGCCGAGCCTGCTGTCGGACGAGACGTTCGCCTCGGAGATCGCGGCGGCGCAGGACCCCTGGCGCGAGGTGCTGGTGGCCGCGACGCTCCAGGGCGTGCCCACGCCCGGGTTCGCGGCGGCGCTCGCCTACTACGACGCGCTGCGCGCGGAGCGGTTGCCCGCGGCGCTGACGCAGGGGCAGCGGGACTTCTTCGGCGCGCACACGTACCGGAGGGTGGACCAGGAGGGCGCGTTCCACACCCTGTGGGGCGGCGACCGGTCTGAGGTGACGGCCTGACGGCGGCCTGAGGCCTGACCGTCACCGTCCCCCCTGACGGGGTCATCCTGAGATTCCCCCACCCCCGCGCGCTTGCCCGGGGCCGATCGGTCCCCTCAGGTGAGCGGCGGCCCCGGCTCCGGGCTCGGGACCGGCTCGGGGCCCGGCGGGACCGGGGACGGGGACGGCTCCGGGGGCGGGCCCGGCTGCGGGGGCGGGCCCGGCTGCGGGGGCGGGGTGGGCGACGGAGGCTCCGGTGACGGCGGAGGCTGCGGGGTCGGCACCGGGCTCGGGTACGGGTCCGGTGGGCCGGGGACGGGTCCGGGCGGGACCGGGTCGGGCTGCGGGTTCGGCATGGTGTCCTCCGGGCAGTCGAGAAGCTCGGCTCTGGACTATCTTCCCGCGTACCCGGCTCCGCCCCGGACACTCACCCGGCTGGGCTCACCCGGGCCACTACGACCCGGCCGGCCCGCACGCCCGCGGCGAGGCCCGGCCGAGGGCAGGACGGCACTCCGTACAGCCGCGCGGGCGAGGTGCCGGGGTGCTCCTCCTCGGTCAGAACCGCCCGGGGTGCGCACGCAGCCAGTCCTTGGCGGCGCTCAGCAGCTCGGGGTCGGCCACCGGAGCCTCCTCGGGGTGGCGGGCCGCCCACTTCACGACGTACGGGCAGAGCGGGGCGACGGGGACACCCTCGCGCGCGGATACGGCGTACAGCTCACGCGCCAGCGCGCCCGCGATGCCCTTGCCCTCGTGGGCCTGCTCGACGATGGTGTGCACCGGCACCAGGGCGGGTGCGGGCGACTCCAGCACGAAGTACTCGATGCGGCCCACGACTTCGCCGCCGTCATCGAGGGCCTCGAGGCGGCCCGCCGCCCGGTCGTCGCGGATCTCGATGTCACTCATGGGCACTCCCGGTGCGATGCGTGCGATGCATGCGATGCCTGCTTCGGTCAGACCGACACGGCCTGCGGGCTGCGCTCCTGGTCGGAGCCCGGTACCGGCTCCGAGGCGTCGGCCCCGAGGGCCACGATCCGGTTGTCGCGGTCCACATGTACAACCCGTGGCTTCAGAGCCCGCGCCTCGACGTCGGTCACCTGAGCGTAACTGATGATGATCACCAGATCGCCGGGGTGTACGAGGTGGGCGGCGGCCCCGTTGATCCCGACGACGCCCGAGCCGCGCTCCCCCTCGATGACGTACGTCTCGAGCCGTGCCCCGTTGGTGATGTCGACGATGTGAACGAGCTCACCCGGCAACAGATCGGCGGCGTCCAGCAGCTCGGCGTCGATGGTCACCGATCCCACGTAGTGCAGGTCGGCCTGGGTGACGGTGGCACGGTGGATCTTGGACTTGAACATAGTACGCAACATCGGTGCACTCCCACAGTCAGGCTCCCTGCCTGCGTTTTTGCAGGTCAAGGGCTGTTTTTACACCCTACAGCGAGTCGCATGCCCAGGCAGCCCTCCCCAGGTTTCTCAGGACTCATGCTGACCGAATGCCGACTTTTCTGACGGTGCATCAGACGCCGGGAGGAGCACTCGGGGTCGCCCTCACACCCCCAGGCGCCCCTCACGAACGGCCGCGATCAGCGTACGCAACGGCTCCCGAAGAGCAGCGTGACGCTCACCACAGGGGCTCGACCACCCGACCATCAGGTCGAACAAGATCCGTCATCTGATCCGGCGGGCGGACGGCAGCTGAGCAAGGACGGGACGCAGCGCACCGCCGGCCTCAGGCACGTCGACCCCGACGAATCGCAGCGGGTTGCCGCTGGTGGCGTTCTGCTCACGCAGCCAGGCCATCAGCCCACCCGCCAGAAACCGCATCACGCGCTGACGGACGGTGGAGAGCTCCTCCACGAAGTGCGCGCCCTCACCGATCGCGACGACGCGGGCGTCACCGACAATCCGCCTCAGCGGTTCAAGGTCGTCCAAGCCCGCAGCCGGGTCGATCGTGGTCAGGAGCGTGGTGTGTTCGCGCATCCAAGCGGTGGGCACGACGGAAGAAGTGGTGTTCACAGGGATTCTCGTCTCTGGGAGCAGGGTCGCTTGCCGCTGCCGTTGAGGCAGCACAGAGACAGGCACACGCGCTCCGGATTACGAGACACGGCTAGTGGTGGTCAGCCCACTCGCTCCCAGCCGCGGCGTTGCCGGCGGGCGCCGAGCTGGGTGTCGCGGCTGCGGTAGACGATGTAGGGGCGGGTCAGGTAGCCCAGCGGCGCGGTGAGCATGTGCACCAGGCGGGTGAACGGCCAGGCCGCGAGCAGGAGCAGCGCACTGATGGCGTGCAGTTTGAAGAGGATCGGGGCGCCCGTCATCCGGTCCGGGTCGGGCTGGAAGTAGAAGATGGAGCGGAACCAGGGGGAGATGGTCTCGCGGTAGTCGTAGCCGCCGCCGATGATGTTGGCGACGACGGTGGCGGACAGGCCGAGGACGATGGTCGCCGTCAGGGAGATGTACATGGCCTTGTCGTTGCGGGTGGTGGCGGAGAAGACCGGGCCGACGGTGCGGCGGCGGTAGATCAGGATGGCCAGTCCGCCGAGCGTGGCGACGCCCGCGATGGTGCCGAGGACGACCGCGCCGATGTGGTACGTGTGCTCGCTGATGCCGGCCGCGTCGGTCCAGCTCCTGGGGATGGCCAGGCCGCCGATGTGGCCGAGCAGCACGACGAGGATGCCGAAGTGGAACAGCGGGCTGCCGATGCGCAGCAGGCGGTTCTCGTAGAGCTGGGAGGAGCGGGTGGTCCAGCCGAACTTGTCGTAGCGGTAGCGCCAGACGTGGCCGAGGACGAAGATCGCGAGGGCGACGTAGGGCAGGACGACCCACAGCAGGATGGAGCCGGTGCCGGCCTCCGCCGCCAGGGTGAGGGGCTGCGCGGGTGCGGTCATCGGGGGCCTCCTACGACGGGGTCGGGCAGGAACACCGGGGAGGCGTACGGGTCGAGGCCGACCTGTTCCTCGGGCGGCCCGGCCACAGCGAGGCGCAGGACGGCTTCGCGGTCGTTGCCGGCGAGGGCGGGCAGGGTGGCGGAGACTGAGTCCAGCACGTGGGCCCAGGGTGAGTCGTCGTCGTGCAGGGCGAGGCGCAGGAGTTCCAGGCCGGCCCGGTGTTCGGTGAGCAGGCCCGCTCCGGTGTCTGGTTCGGTGGCGGCGAACTCGAGGACGACGGCGAGGTGGTCGGGCAGTTCGTCGTCGCTCAGGCGCCATCCGGCCGCGGCGTAGGCCTGTTTGAGGCGCAGCAGGGCGACGCCTCGTTTTCGGGTGTCGCCGTGGGCGTAGTACGTCAGATAGGGGCAGCAGCGTTTGCGGTGGTCGAACGTGGCGACGTAGGCGGTGGCCAGGTCGGCGGGGGCGGTCTGTCCGGCGTGTGCGGTGAAGCGGAGAAGGGGGCCGGCGACCGGTTCCGGCAGGGTGGCGGCGACCTGGCCGGCCAGGGCCAGGCGCTGGGCGAACTGCTCGTCGGGGTAGGCGAACAGCAGGGACTGGGCCTGCCAGGCGTGGGGGTGCCAGGGCTGCGTGCGGGCTGTGCGCGTGGGCTTCCTCTTCATGGCTTCGGCTCGGCCTCCCCGTCGGCACCGCTACCGCTGTCGGACGGTTTGTCCGGGAAAAGGCCGGGTGGTGAGCTCTTGCCGTCCCAGTTGAGGAGGTTGACGCGGGTGGCCTTGTCGGTGGGGGCGGCGAGGGTGTCGGACGTCTGGCGGTCCCGCAGGGCGTGGAAGGTCTCCACCGCGACGGGTGCCGGTCCGCCGGAGGTCTCGCCGAAGGGGCCGGAGCCGCCCATACCGGGGCCGCCCTCGTAGTCCAGGCTGCACTCGGTGGCGAGTTCTTCGAGCTGGTGCGCCTGTTCGGCGTGGGCCGGGGGGATGACGTACCGCTCGTCGTACTTGGCCAGCGCCAGCAGCCGGTACATGTCGTACATCTGCTCCTCGCCCATCCCGACCTCCTTGGGGATGGCGGCGTTCGGCTCGCGGCCGAGGTTGATGTCACGCATGTACGCACGCATGGCCGCGAGGCGGCGCAGCACGGCGTCCACGGGGGCCGGATCGCCCGCCGTGAACAGTTGGGCGAGGTAGTCGATGGGGATGCGCAGGGCGTCGACGGCGGCGAAGAGGGTGCGGTGGTCCTCAGCGTCCCGGCCGGTGTCGCGCACGGCGTCGACGACCGGGGACAGTGGCGGGATGTACCAGACCATGGGCAGGGTGCGGTACTCCGGGTGCAGCGGCAGCGCCACCTTGTAGGTGTTGATCAGGGCGTGGATCGGGGAGCGTTGGGCTGCCTCGATCCAGTCCCGGGGGATGCCCGCCTTCTCCGCCTCGCGGACGACGTCCGGGGCGGTCGGGTCGAGGAAGACCTTCCGCTGGGCTTCGTACAGGCCGGTGTCCTCGGGCGTGGAGGCTGCTTCCAGGACGCGGTCGGCGTCGTAGAGGACCAGGCCGATGTAGCGCAGCCGTCCGACGCAGGTCTCGGAGCAGACGGTGGGCAGGCCGACCTCGACGCGCGGGAAGCAGAAGGTGCACTTCTCGGCCTTGCCGGTGCGGTGGTTGAAGTAGACCTTCTTGTACGGGCATCCCGTGACGCACATCCGCCAGCCGCGGCAGCGGTCCTGGTCGACCAGGACGATGCCGTCCTCCTCCCGCTTGTAGATCGCACCGGACGGGCAGGAGGCCGCGCACGACGGGTTGAGGCAGTGCTCGCAGATCCGCGGCAGATAGAACATGAAGGTCTGCTCGAACTCGAACTTGATCTTCTCGGAGACCTCGTTCAGCAGCACGTCCTGCTCGCCGGTCGCCGCCGATCCGCCGAGGTCGTCGTCCCAGTTCGCCGACCAGGCAATCTTCATGTCCTTGCCGGTGATCAGGGACTTGGGGCGGGCGACCGGGGTGTGTTCCTGCAGCGGGGCGTTGGTCAGGGTCTCGTAGTCGTACGTCCAGGGCTGGTAGTAGTCGTCGAGTGTGGGCAGGACCGGGTTGGAGAAGATCTGGATGAGCTTCTTGAACCGGCCGCCCGCCTTCAGCGCGAGCCGGCCCTTCTTGTTGAGTTCCCAGCCGCCCTTCCAGGTGTCCTGGTCCTCGTAGCGGCGCGGATATCCCTGGCCGGGCCGGGTCTCCACGTTGTTGAACCACACGTACTCGACGCCGGTGCGGTTGGTCCACGCCTGCTTGCAGGTGACCGAGCAGGTGTGGCAGCCGATGCACTTGTCGAGGTTCATCACCATCGCCATCTGTGCCATGACGCGCATCAGTACGTCACCTCCTGGTCGCTGCGGCGGCGGATGACGGTGACCTCGTCGCGCTGATTGCCGGTCGGACCCAGGTAGTTGAAGGCGTACGACAACTGCGCGTAGCCGCCGATGAGATGGCTCGGTTTGATCAGCAGGCGGGTCAGGGAGTTGTGGATGCCTCCGCGCCGACCTGTCGTCTCGGTGCGGGGCACGTCGATCAGGCGGTCCTGGGCGTGGTGCATGTAGACGGTGCCCTCGGGCATGCGGTGCGAGACGATCGCGCGGGCGGCGACGACGCCGTTGCGGTTGACCGCCTCGATCCAGTCGTTGTCCTTGACTCCGACCTTGGCCGCGTCCTGGGTGCTCATCCAGATGGTCGGCCCACCGCGGGAGAGGGAGAGCATGAACAGGTTGTCCTGGTACTCGGAGTGAATGGACCACTTGTTGTGCGGGGTCAGGTACCGGACCGTCACGCCCAGCTCGCCGGTGTCACCGATCCGCGGCTCGTCGAACAGGGCGTGCATGTTCAACGGGGGCCGGTAGACGGGCAGTTGCTCGCCCAGCGCGGTCATCCAGTCGTGGTCGAGGTAGAAGTGCTGCCGACCGGTGAGGGTGTGCCAGGGCTTGAGGCGCTCGACATTGACCGTGAACGGGGAATAGCGGCGCCCGCCGGTCTCCGAGCCGGACCACTCCGGCGAGGTGATGACCGGGACCGGTGCGGCCTGGGTGTCGGCGAAGGTGATCTGCTTGCCCTCGTGCTCGGCGGCCAGGTCCGCGAGCGGTTTGCCGGTGCGTGCTTCGACGGTGTGGAAACCCTGTGTGGCCAGATGACCGTTGGTGGTGCCGGAGAGCGCGAGGATCGCCTCGCAGGCGTGTACGTCCCTGGCGATCGACGGACGGCCGTCGGCCGCTCCCCCGCGCACGGTGCCGTTCTTGTGCCGTAGGTAATCCAGCTCCCGTTCGACCTTGAACGTCACGCCCTTGGTCGTGGCGCCGAGGGAGTCCAACAGCGGGCCGAGGGCGGCCATCTTCTGCGCGATCGCCCCGTAGTCACGCTCGACGGTGACGAGCTTGGGCATGGTGCGGCCGGGCACCGCTTCGCACTCGCCCGCCCTCCAGTCCCGCACCCTCCCGCGTGGGTTGGCCAGTTCGTCGGGGGTGTCGTGCAGCAGCGGGGCAGCCACCACGTCCTTGCGCACGCCGAGGTGGCCGGCAGCCTGGCGGCTGAACTCCGCGGCGATCGTGTGGAAGGCGTCCCAGTCGGTGCGGGTCTGCCAGGGCGGGGCGATGGCCGGGTTGAAGGCGTGAACGAAGGGGTGCATGTCGGTGCTGGACAGGTCGTGCTTCTCGTACCAGGTCGCCGCCGGCAGCACCACGTCGGAGAAGACGGTCGTGCTGGTCATCCGGAAGTCCAGGGTGAGCAGCAGGTCGAGCTTGCCCTCGGGCGCCTCCTCGCGCCACACCACGTCCATCGGCCGGGCCTCGGGCGGCGCCTCGGTGGCGCGCACCGATGCGTCGGTGCCCAGCAGGTGCTTGAGGAAGTACTCGTTGCCCTTCGCCGAGGAGCCCAGCAGGTTGGCCCGCCACACGGTCAGCACCCGTGGGAAGTTCTTGGGCGCGTCAGGGTCCTCGCCCGCGAATCCCAGCCGCCCCGCCTTCAGCTCCTCCACCACGTGCTCACCCACCGCACGACCGGCGGCCTCGGCCTCATCCGCAAGATCGAGCGGGTTGCGGTCGAAGGTGGGATACGACGGCATCCAGCCCATCCGCGCGGACTGCGCGATGACATCTGCGGTGGTCTTTCCGGCGAAGGGGCCGGCACCGGAGCCTTTCGCCGCCAGGGTGTCGGCGGAGAACGGGTCGTAGCGGAACTGGTCGCCGTGCAGGTACCAGTACGCGGTCTGGATCATCTGCCGGGCCGGCCGGTTCCAGTCCGCGGCCGTCGCGATCGCCGAGTAGCCGGTGATCGGGCGCACCTTCTCCTGGCCGACGTAGTGCGCCCAGCCGCCGCCGTTGACACCCTGGCAGCCGGTCAGCGTGGTCAAGGTGAGGAACGCCCGGTAGATGGTGTCGGAGTGGAACCAGTGATTCGTCCCGGCCCCCATGATGATCATCGAGCGGCCGCCGGACTCCTCCGCGTTGGCCGCGAACTCGCGCGCGATGCGGGCCGCTTTGTCGGCGCCCACGCCGGTGATCTCCGCCTGCCAGGCGGGGGTGTATGGCTCGCTCGCGTCGTCGTAGCCGGTGGGCCACCGGCCGGGCAGGCCGTCGCGGGCCACGCCGTACTGGGCCAGCAGCAGGTCGTACACCGTGGTCACCAGCCGCCCGGCGACCCGTTGGACCGGCACTCCGCGCCGCAGTCGTCCCGCGCTGCCGTCCAAGTCGTCGAAGCGAGGCAGTTCGACGGCGACCGGGGCCTCCTCGCTGCTCTCGGCGGACAGCTGCGGCTGGATGTCGCCAAGATCCAGGTTCCATTTTCCGGCGCCGGATTCGCCGTAACGGTCGCCGAGCGTGCCGTTGGGCACCACCGGCTGCCCGGTGGCAGCGTCGAGCAGCACGGTGCGGAACTCCGCATGTTCGCCCGCGGCAGCCTCGCCGCCCAGGTCGGCGGCAGTGAGGAACTTGCCCGGTGTGAAGGTGCCCGGCTCCCCTTCGGCCTCGTCGAGGGTGACCAGGAACGGCAGGTCCGTGTACTGCTTGACGTAACCGCTGAAGTACGGGGTCGGCCGGTCGACGAAGAACTCCTTGAGAATCACATGCCCCATCGCCATGGCGAGGGCTCCGTCGGTGCCGGGCTGGGCCGCGAGCCATTCGTCGGCGAACTTCACGTTGTCCGCGTAGTCCGGGGAGACCGCCACCACCTTCTGGCCGCGGTAGCGGGCCTCGGCCATCCAGTGCGCGTCCGGGGTGCGGGTCACCGGCAGGTTCGAGCCCCACATGATCAGGTAGCCGGCGTCCCACCAGTCCCCCGACTCCGGCACGTCGGTCTGGTCGCCGAACACCTGCGGCGAGGCAACCGGCAGGTCCGCGTACCAGTCGTAGAAGGAGAGCATCACGCCGCCGAGCAGCGAGTAGAAGCGGGCGCCTGCGGCGTGCGAGACCATCGACATCGCCGGGATCGGCGAGAACCCGGCCAGCCGATCCGGCCCGTACACCTTGATGGTGTGCACGTGGGCGGCGGCGACCATCTCCACCGCCTCGTCCCAGCTCGCCCGCACCAGGCCGCCCTTGCCGCGCGCCTGCTTGTAGCGGCGGGCGCGCTCCGGATCGGAGACGATGTCCGCCCAGGCCGCCACCGGATCGCCGAGGCGGACCTTGGCCTCCCGGTACATCTGCAGCAGCACGCCGCGCACGTACGGGTAGCGCACCCGGGTGGGCGAGTAGGTGTACCAGGAGAAGGCGGCCCCGCGCGGGCAGCCGCGCGGCTCGTACTCAGGGCGGTCCGGGCCGACCGAGGGGTAGTCGGTCTGCTGTGCCTCCCAGGTGATGATGCCGTCCTTGACGTACACCTTCCACGAGCACGAACCGGTGCAGTTCACACCGTGCGTGGAGCGCACCACCTTGTCGTGCGACCAGCGGTCCCGGTAGAACTCGTCCGCCTGCCGGCCGCCCTTGCGGTGCAGGGTGCGCAGGTCCTCGGAGACCTCCGCCCGGGTGAAGAAGCGGCGGCTGCGCACCAGCGCCTCCGCGAGATCGCTGTCCATGCGCGCCCGTGCCTGGCTGGTTTCCGTGCCCACCGTGCCACTCCGCCCCGGGCGTGCAGGCCCGTTCGAGTCGTGATCGAGTCCGGCCGCACACGACTCTACGACCGCCGTCCCCCGGAGGGTCAACAGCCGCACCGCGGTCACCCGAAACACGCCCTGTGGAGATCGTCCGTGCGCCGAGGCGGTCAGCCGGCTTCCGTACGGCCACGCCGCAAACCTGGCAAGGCGCAGGAAAGGGGTCCGCCGGGCAGAGCGCGGCGGACCGGCCGGGTGTAGGGCGTGTTTCGAAAGTAGCGTCGTCCGCCCGGGGGGGGGGGGCGGGGGCGGGGGGGGGGGGCGCCCCCGCCCGGGCGGGCGGGGGGGGGGGGGGGGGGGGTGGCAATGAGGG
>NZ_JBITJV010000006.1:55344-182019 GCF_044460385.1 Streptomyces sp. NPDC050121
GTCCGCGTACTGGGCGTACGCGGACGATCCCGACAACACGGCGAGGCGCCGTGCCAGGCGTCGCGGGCCAGACGGGACTTTCGAAACACGCCCTAGTGGCCGGTCCGCCGTGGCGAACTGTGGAGGGAATGATCAGGCGGGGGGCCGGGACAGGGCGCTTCCTGCTTCTGCGCGTATTTTCTCGACCGCCTCCCACTCCTCGGTGCCGAGGACCGCGAGTGCGGCCGGGAAGACGCCGTCCTGCTCTTTGAGGATGTGGTCACGCAGCATCGCCATCGCCTCCATCAGGCGGTGCGGCCAGGCCGGGTCCGAGGGCGTGGTGGCGTCGTCGGCCTCGGCCAGGACGGCCTCGATGCGGCGGTGCTCGGCTTCCAGGGCCGCGATCTGCTCCGGGAAGTCCACGGCCATGGCCGGGAACAGGCCGTGCTCCTCGACCTGCGTGTGGGGGCCGAGGACGGCCGCGATCTCGCGGGCGATCTCTGCCATCCGGGCCACGTCACCGTCCTGCTGGGCCGGGCGGAGGTGGCTGATCAGGCGGACGACCTCGTCATGTTCGCGGGTCAGCTCGTCGATGGACGCCAGGGACTGGCAGCCGCAGTACTCACACATCGAGGTTTCTCCCCACCTGTTCGGTCCGTCGTTGCCAGCCGCGCGGTCTCACGCCGTGGTGTGCGCGGTGCGGTGACGCTGCCCACGGCCGGTACGCGGAGCCCGGTCGCCACCCTGGACGGCAGAGCGGACGACGATGAGGGTGAAGGCCAGTGCAGCGGCGGCCACGATCGCGAGGAGAACGAGACCGGCCGCGTACGTCCCGTACTCGCCGTAGAGCGAGCCCATCACCAGCGGGGGCAGGAAGCCGCCCAGTCCGCCCGCGGCGCCGACCACTCCGGTGACCGAGCCCACCTGGTTCGCCGGGGTCAGCAACGCCACCAGGGCGAAGGTCGCTCCGCTGCCCGCGCCGAGCGCGCCGGCCATGGCCAGGAACGCGACGGTGCCCACCGGCGCCAGGGCCGGGGTGAACGACTGCACGACCGCCCCAGCCACAACCACAGCCAAGGATCCGGCCAGCACCCGCACCGGGCCCAGCCGGTCGGACAGCCAGCCGCCGACCGGGCGCATCGCCACCGCCAGGAGCACGAACCCCGCCATGCGGTTGGCGGCGTCGGCCTGGGTGAGGCCGTAGCCGGTCTTGAGGTAGGTGGGCAGGTAGACGGAGAAGGCGACGTAGCCGCCGAAGGCCACCGCGTACAGCGCGGACGCCTGCCAGGTGATGGGCAGCCGGGCGGTGGCGGCCAGGCGGCGGGCCAGCGACTCGGTCGGCACGGTGCGGCCGGGCGCGTCACGCAGCAGCAGCGCGGCGGCCACGGCATAGACGGCGAGCACCGCGGCGGTGATCAGGAACGGGGTCGACATGCTGTGCGCGTCGACCAGCTTCACCGTGGTCAGGGCGCTGATCGCGGTGCCGCCCATACCGGCGCCGAAGACGCCTATGGCCAGGCCCCGGCGCTCGGGCGGGAACCAGGCGTTCACGAACGGCACCCCGACCGCGAAGGCCGTGCCGCCGACGCCGAGGAAGAACCCGCCGGCCAGCAGCGCGACGAGGGAGGAGTGCCCGGCCAGGCCGAGGTACAGCACCGGCACGATGGCGGCCGCCGACACGATCGGGAACATCACTCGCCCGCCGAACCGGTCGGTCAGCGCACCGACCGGGATGCGGCCCAGGGAGCCGACCACGACCGGCACCGCCACCAGCAGCGACTGCTGGAAGGAGCTGAGGTGCAGGCCGTCCTTGAACCGCGGGCCGAGCGGGCTCAGCAGCGCCCATGCCCAGAAGTTGACGGCGAAACCGATCGTGGCCAGGGCCAGCATCAGCCACGCCCGGCCGGGCACCGGAGCGCCCGACGGCGAGCTGTCGCTCTTCGACTTCAACGGCTGGAACATGTTGTCCGTCCCTTTCCTTTGCTTGGTGGTACGGCGCCACCGGGATCGCACGCGCACGGCCGGCACCTCGCCTGCCCATCGGTCGCATCCCGCAACCACTGTCCGCATCCGGACTCGCCGACGGCATGGGCCATCAGTCCCTGTCGGTGCGCAGACAGGCCCTGGTATCGCCTCCCTCCGCAGCCGTGTACCCGGGCTGCCCGCACGGCGGACGCCGAAGCAGCGGCCGCAATCGGCGGGCCGCGCCATAAGGAGGTAAGGGCCGACCGGCCCTACCCCCTCGCAGCGCACGGTCGGACGATGGGCCGATGTTCCAGACAGACGGCTTTCGCGCACTCGACCGGCAGGAGTGCCTGCGCCTGTTGGCCAAAATGCCGGTCGGCCGCGTGGTGTACACCCGGCGGGCGCTGCCCGCGGTCCTCCCCGTCAACTTCTGCCTGGACACCGACGCCGCCGTCCTGCTGTGCACCTCGGCCGGTTCCGACCTCGTACGCGCCATCGACGGCGTTGTGGTCGCCTTCGAGGCGGACGAGTTCGACGCGGCGACCCGGTCCGGCTGGAGCGTGGTCGTCACCGGACGGGCCGCCGTGGTGACCGATTCCGCCGAGCATGAGCGGTTGTCGCAGACCGGCCCCAGCTCCTGGAAGCCCATGGATGACGCGGTGTTCGTACGGATCGAGTCCGAGATGGTCACCGGACGCGAGCTCGGGCAAGCGCACGGCACGCGCTGAGGCGCAGCCCACCGCCACCGCGTGACCAAGCCCGTAGGGCAGGGACAGGAGCGGCAAAGTCAGCGCGGTCGAGGGGCTGTTGTCTCCCATTCAAGGCAGGAGAAGCACATGGGACAGCGCAGGGACCTGCGGCGGCGCAGGGCTGGTCCGCAGGACGCGTGGTCCCGCTGGGTGCCGAAGCCGAAGGTCGCGGGTGCGCCCCCGAGCGGCGGCGACGCGTTGCGCGGCGAGGTGACCGAGTCCTGGGCGCGTTCGCTGACCAGCGTGCACCCCGGACGGGACAGCGCACCGGTGGCCGTCGCGGGCGCGAGATACGGCGACCCCCTGGACCCGGCCACCATGATCGGAGCCCCGGCCGGCGTCGACCAGTACGAGAAGATCGTTTCCTACCTCGACATCGGCAAGAAGGAGGGCGCGGAGCTCGTCACCGGCGGCACCTCTGACCAGTCAGAAGGCGTGGGAGCTCTCCTGAAAAGGCCTCTGGGCCCTTCAATCCGGGATGGACGTCGACGGAGTGGAGCAAGGGGCCTCCTTGCTCCACTCCGTGGTGCGGGCGGGTCACTGGAACTGTGCGAAGAACCTCCAGATCTCTGCTTTGGTCCAGGTGGTGGCGCCGTTGTCGCCGGTGGAGCCGTCGACCGGACCGGGTGCGTGACCGCCGTCGAACGCGGCCCATCGGGCGCCTCCACCGCCGACGTCGTGGCGCGTCCACTGGCTGACCTGCGCGCCGTCGGCGGCGGACGTGCCAGAGACGTCCAGCGCCTTGCCGCTGTTGCGATTGACCAGGACATACCAGGCATTGGTGTCCACTGTCGCCGCCTCGGCGGGCGCCGGATTCACCGCGGCCAGCATGCCGATCGCGAGGGCCGCCGCCAGCACGGCGGCTAACCGGGACCACCAGCGATGTTTTCGTGGAGGGGCGGGGGAAGCCGCACCGTAGGCCTTCATCGATGCACCCTTTCGTTGGTGGCAGATCCCATCAGGCGCGGGTCCAGTGCTGGTTGCTGCTGTTCGAGCAGGAGTAGAGCTGGATCAGGGTGCCGTTGGCGGTGCCGCCCGAGACGGCGTCGAGGCAGAGGCCGGACTGCACGCCGACGATGGATCCGTCGGAGTCGAGGCGCCACTTCTGGTTGTCGCCGCCCCAGCAGCTGTAGATCTGGACCTTGGTGCCGTTGCCGGTGCCGGCGGCGTCCAGGCACTTGTTGCCGTAGACCCTGAGCTCACCGGCGGCGGTGTACGTCCACTGCTGGTTGGTGCCGTTGTGGCAGTCCCAGAGGTTGAGCTGGGTGCCGTCGGTGGTACTGGTGCCGGGCACGTCCAGGCAGCGACCCGAACCGACCCCCTTGATCGTTCCGCCGTCCGAAGGGGGCGTGGAGGTGCCGCCGTTGAGTGCGTTGAGGACGGCGGTGTAGGCGGGCTTCTTGCTGCCGTTGCCGTTGAACAGCAGCGGCGTCTGCTCCGCTCGCCAGGAGTCGGTGTCGCGCACACCCCAGACGGTGATGCCGAGGCAGCGCGGGACGGCCAGGCAGTCGTTGGTCACGTTGGCGTAGGTCGTGGCCGAGGCGCCCTGGATGTCGAGTTCGGTGAGGGCCACGTCGACGCCGAGGGCGGCGAAGCTCTGGAGAGTGGTGCGGAAGTTGCTGTTGTAGGCGCTCTCGTTGTTGAAGTGCGACTGGAAGCCGACGCAGTCGATCGGCACGCCGCGCTGCTTGAAGTCCCGGACCATGGAGTACACGGCCTGGGTCTTGGCCCAGGTCCAGTTCTCGATGTTGTAGTCGTTGTAGCAGAGCTTGGCGGCCGGGTCGGCGGCGCGCGCGGTGCGGAAGGCGACCTCGATCCAGTCGTTGCCGGTGCGCTGGAGGTTGGAGTCGCGCCGTGCTCCCGAACTGCCGTCGGCGAACGCCTCGTTCACGACGTCCCACTGGACGATCTTGCCCTTGTAGTGGGCCATCACCCCGTTGATGTGGTTGATCATCGCCTGGCGCAGCGTGCTGCCGCTGAGGCTCTGCATCCACCCGGGCTGCTGGGAGTGCCAGGCCAGGGTGTGGCCGCGCACCTTCTTGCCGTTCTGCACCGCCCAGTTGTAGACGCGGTCACCGGCGGCGAAGTTGAACTGCCCCCGCTGCGGTTCGGTGGCGTCGATCTTCATCTCGTTCTCGGGCGTCACCATGTTGAACTCACGGCCGGCGATCGTCGTGTACGCCGAGTCGCCGAGCCTGCCCGAGGCGATGGCGGTGCCGAAGTAGCGGCCGCTCTGCGCCGCCGCGGCACCGAGTGTGCTCTCGGCGGCGTGTGCGGTCGGGGGCGCGACCAGTGCGGCAGCCGCACCGAGGACGCCGACGACCAGCGCCAACAGCAGGCCGCGGATTTTCCGGCGGATAACGCGTCTGGGAAGGGCGTACGAGCCCATGACTGTGCCTCCAAGGTGGACATCACGGAAGGACTGAAGCGCAGGGGATTGCGTCGTTCGCTCCCCTTCGGCAGACGGACGGGGCGGGCGGGCCGGAACCCGGGCAGCAGGGAATCGCCGGACACCGCAGTCATGGGACCGGGACGATCTCAGCCGGCACGAGACGGCGCCCGGTCGGCCGTCGGGTGACCTACGGCGGGCGGCAGCGGTGTTCCGACACAGGCACGGGGTACTCCTCGCGGCTCAGCCGGGGGACCGTCACACGGCGTCGCGTAGCTCTCCAACTGCACGAAGAGCCAGGATGCGCCGGTGCGAACCTCACCGGGACAAAACGGTGTGGCGCAGGTGCTTTGGGTGCGCGGATCTGCGGTACGGATGCGCATGATGCGCATGGATCTGCCGTGCAGCACCGTTTACTCAGGGCCGACGAGTTCGAAATCTCGAACTGCGGCCGGCCACCCGAGAGGGAGGTTGCGGGATTGACGGTGAATCGTCAACAGTCTCAACAGAGAAAGTTTCCGCATCTGATTCGAAACATTCGAAATCCCGTCGAGCCGGACGCGGAAACCCTCCGGCGCCGCCTGGCGAGCCATATCACGCATTTCCGAAGCGCTTCCGGTCGGCGCGACAGCTTGCCAAGCCCGAAGAGGAGAAACTGTTTTGGACAGATCGGTGACAGACCTTGACCTGAGGGCCCCGCATTCCTAGCTTGTGGCGTCAAAGAATCGGTGAACTCTCCGAAAGTTTCGAGACCTTCCTCTGCCCCTCGGTACGGCCGCTCCGCGGTTCATCGGCGTCACCCGACCCCGCCCCCCCCAAGGAGGTCCTCTGATGTGGTTCCGCCGCCAGTCCCCGGTCCGTCCAAGACGCTTACTCGCCGTCCTCGCGCCCTTGCTGCTCGTGGCTGCCTTCCTCGGTGCCCAGCCCGCCGCCGCGGCGACCGTCGACCCCAACGCCTCGTATGTGCTGGTCAACCGCAACAGCGGCAAGGCCCTGGACGTCTACAACCTGGCGACCGACGACGGCGCCCGCATCACCCAGTGGACCAGGAACGATCAGAACCAGCAGCAGTGGCAGTTCGTCGACTCCGGGGACGGCTACTACCGCATCAAGTCCCGGCACTCGGGCAAGGTGCTGGAGGTCCAGAGCCGGTCCACCGCGAACGGCGGCTCGATCGTCCAGTGGACCGACCTGAACGGCACCAACCAGCAGTGGCGGCTCGCCGACAGCTCGGACGGCTACGTGCGGCTCATCGCGCGCCACAGCAACAAGGCCCTCGAAGTACAAGGCGCCTCCACCGCCGACAACGCGAACATCGTCCAGTACGACGACTGGGGCGGCAGCAACCAGCAGTGGCAGCTCGTCAAGGTCGGCGCCGACAACCCCGGCCCGGGTTGCAATCTCCCGTCGACCTACCGCTGGACGTCAACGGGCGCGCTGGCGCAGCCCAAGCCGGGGTGGGCCTCGCTCAAGGACTTCACCGTCGTCCCGTACAACGGCAAACAACTCGTCTACGCGACGACGCACGACACGGGGTCGAAGTGGGGTTCGATGAACTTCGGCCTGTTCACCAACTGGTCGGAGATGGGCTCGGCCAGCCAGAACGCGATGTCGAACTCCACCGTCGCACCCACGCTCTTCTACTTCGCACCGAAGAACATCTGGGTGCTCACCTACCAGTGGGGCGGGACCGCCTTCTCCTACCGGACGTCGAACGACCCCGCCAACCCGAACGGCTGGTCCTCCCAGCAGGTGCTCTTCTCCGGAAGCATCCCGGGCCCCGGAACCGGCCCCATCGATCAGACGCTCATCGGTGACGGGACGAACATGTACCTGTTCTTCGCCGGTGACAACGGCAAGATCTACCGGGCCAGTATGCCGATCGGGAACTTCCCGGGCAGCTTCGGCTCGTCGTACACGACGGTCATGAGCGACACGACGAACAACCTGTTCGAAGCCCCGCAGGTCTACAAGTTGCAGGGCCAGAACCGCTACCTCATGATCGTCGAAGCGATCGGCTCGCGGGGCCGCTACTTCCGCTCGTTCACGGCCACCAGCCTGAACGGCTCGTGGACACCCCAGGCCGCGACCGAGAACAACCCCTTCGCCGGCAAGGCCAACAGCGGCGCCACGTGGACCAATGACATCAGCCATGGCGAACTGATCCGCACCGGCCCCGATCAGACCATGACCGTCGACCCCTGCCACCTCCAGTTGCTCTACCAGGGGCGCAACCCCAACTCCGGTGGCGACTACGGCCTTTGGCCCTACCGTCCGGGTCTGCTGACACTGCAGCGCTGACGGCCTGACACGGGGGCCGGCTCCGGTAGGGAGCCGGCGTGGCGGGCTCGGCGGAAGGCCGAGCCCGTCCGGGTCAGGCGACAACATCAGCTCATACTCACCAGCCCGAGGGCCATCCCGTAACGCGGTGCCGCCGCCGGTGGCCCTTGCTCACGGTCCAGGCGTGCCGGGTCGCCTGTGGAAGGCGACCCAGCCCGCCCGGCGCGTCCGGCGAAGGTCCAGGCCGATGCGAAGGCATGATCGCCTGGGATGGACAGTTCCAGCCGGTCCTCGAAGGGATCCGTGTCCCCCGCACCGGGCCCGGGCGGGCCCCGCACCACAGCCGACAAGGTTCGCGCCGACAAGGCCTACGGCTCCCGGGGCGGCCGACCGCGGACCTTCGACGAGGAGGACTACAAGGAACGCCGTGCATGGCTGTGACCAGTACGTTCACAACAGACCGCAGACGCGTTCCGGTGCGTGGTGTTTCCCGGGCCTCAGAATCCTCCATTTCCGCTGGTCAACGGGGTATCGGTGCTGTACCGGGCAGCTGGCCCAAGACAGCCCGGGAGCGGCTGCGAATGTCCAGCGCATAGGGGGGCTGCCGTCGCGGCAGCCCCCCCTATGCGCTGCCCGCACGGCGAACTCAGCTCCTGACCGATTCATGACCCCTTCCGCGGCCGATGGCAGAGGTCCGCGGTGTCTGGGGCGCGCCTTTCTCCGCCTACAATCAATTGAAGAGTTCTTCAATTGGTTAGTTGCCGTTGTTCCTAAGTGATCCACCGTCCGGAGGTCGGAGTGAACGAAGTCGCCGATGCGCTGCTTGCGCGGGTACGTGCGGCGCGGGCGGGACTGGCGGCTGCCGTGAGTGCGGGTGACGCGTACGACGTTGCGGTGGCCCAGGACGAGCTGGACGACGCGGTACGGCTGGCGCGGCGGCACGGGTTGGATGTCGAGGCGACGGGGATGGACGAGGGGTGATCGGGATGCCGGTTCCGCTGTATGAGGCGAAGGCCGAGTTCTTTCGGATGCTCGGCCACCCGGTGCGCATAAGAGTGCTGGAGCTGTTGCAGGAGGGCCCGAAGCCGGTGCGCACGTTGCTCGCCGAGATCGAGGTCGAGCCGTCGAACCTGTCCCAGCAACTGGCCGTGCTACGTCGCTCGGGCATCGTGACCGCGACGCGTACTGGCTCGACGGTGATGTATGAACTGGCCGGGGGTGATGTGGCCGAGCTGCTGGCCGCCGCACGGCGGATCCTGGCCACCCTGCTGACCGGTCGAAAGGATCTGCTCGACGAGCTGCGGGCGACGGAGGCAACGCGATGACCGGCAAGGGAGGATTCCGGATGCCTTGGCGGCGCGGCAGGCTGGTGGCACCCATCGAGCATGCGCCGCCCGCGGTCCAGCGGCACATCGCCTCGTTCAGACCGGGGCCCGAAGCGGTGCGGCGGGCCCGAGAGTCGGTGGCCGAACACCTTCCTGCTGCAGGCGTCGCGCCGGGCTCCGCGTTCGCCGACGCGGTGCTGCTGGTGGTCAGCGAGCTGGTCGTGAACGTACTGCGGCACGCCCCGCGCTCGCCGGTGATCGACGTGGGGATCACGGTCGCGGCCGAGAAACTGGTGGTCAGCGTCGCGGACGCCGAGCCGCATCTGCCGGATCTCAATGGCGCGGGCATGGGTGCGGGACTACGGATGGTGGCCGAGCTGGCCGCCGACCACAACGGCGACGTCAGCGCGGAGCCCGCCGTCGACCATGACGGCAAGGTCATCCTCGTGCGGTTCACCATGCCGTCGCCGGGACGTGGACATCAGTGGACACCACAGGAGAGCAGGGAGACGACACGGTGACCGACCAGGCGTCCGAGCAGTCCGCAGGCAAGCAGCGGAAGCCGAAGACCAAGGACAGGGAGTGGCGGATCGAGCGTGGCGTCGCGATCCGGGCGGGCTTCTACATCTTCGGCACGCATCTGTTCGCCGGCTTCGTGTGGCTGCTCTTCTACCTGGGCGAACACGCGCACAAGTGACCTGGCGCAAGGGTACGGTGTGGAGCCTGGGACGACCTCAACTCCCCAAGTCTGTACGAGACTTCGGAATGTGACACCTTCGCCGCCTCCTTGGCCACGAAGGTGATCACCGGACTGGGTCGGCTGGCTGTGCGAGTACGAGAGGTTCCACTGGCCGTCGCTGCTGAAGGACGGCTTCGCTCCACCGTTCTGCTCCGACTTCAGCGCGACCCCGCCATTCATGCCCGTCACCACGGCGGATTGGACAGTGTCTGTGCGGTCTTCTCACCAACGGCCCCGTCGCGGGTGAGTCCATATGTCCGCTGGAAGGCGACCAGGAGCAGGAGTGGCAGGCTGCGAGGGCGCTTGGCGTGACGCGCCGGTGCGTGGGATGCGAACACGTATACCCCCAACTGGTTCGCGAGAAGGCCTCAGTGCACACCTCCACCTGAATGTAGGTAGCCGTCACATGACTGATCGAATCGTCAGAGGTCGTTGCCCGCGTAGGAGAGGTTGAAGCTCTTGTTGGTCAGCGGGAAGTCCGGGACGATCGTGTCCGCCAGCGCGACCGGCAGGGCGGGCCAGTTGAAGAAGGACGGGTCGACCGGCTTGACCCGGGCCAGGGTGCCGTCGGGGGCGAGTTCGACGCGGGTGGCGATGGTGCCGCGCCAGCCCTCCACGAGGCCCACGCCGGTGCGGGGGGCCGCTCCGGACGTCGGCGGAGGCGCCGGCACGGCCATCGGGGTCGACAGCCCCTTGGTGAAGTGCTCGATCAGGGCAAAAGAGGTCTCGATCTCCTCGGCGCGGACCAGGAAGCGGGCCAGGACGTCGCCGCTGTCGTGGACAGGCACGTCAAGCTGCGCACCGTATCCGGTGAAGGGGTGGGCCACGCGGGCGTCGTCGGCGATGCCGCTGGCGCGGGCGACGTATCCAAGGCAGCCGATCTCCCGGGCGGCGGCAGTGTGCAGGATGGCGGTGCCGGTGAAGCGGTCGCGAACGGTGGAGTGGCCGAGGGCGAGGTCGGCGATCTCTCCGATGTCCGCACGGATCGCCTTCAGGCGCACGAGGTCGGGCAGGGTGAGCAGTGCCGTGCCGCCGGGGACGACGCCTCCGCGCAGCAGCCGGTGTCCGGTGACTTCTTTGTTGAGGCGCAGGAGTTCCTCGCGCACCCGCTGGGCGTGCGCGTTGAGGATGCCGTGGCCGACGTCGTTGCAGAGCATGCCGAGGTCGGCGACGTGGTTGTGGATCCGCTCCAGTTCCAGGAGCATCGCGCGGGCGTTTTGGGCCTCAACCGGGACCTCGGTGCCGGTGGCCTCCTCGACGGCCAGGCAGTACGCGAGGGCGTGGCCGACTGCCGTGTCGCCGCTGATGCGCTCAGCCAGCGGGAGTCCGGCGGCCACCGAGCGCCCCTGGAACAGTCTTTCCACACCTCTGTGGACGAACCAGAGGCGGGCCTTGAGCTTGAGGATGGTCTCGCCGACGACAGAGAAACGGAAGTGGCCCGGCTCGATCAGCCCGGCATGCACCGGGCCGACAGGGATCTCGTAGACGCCCTCGCCTTCCACCTCCAGGAAGGGGTACGGCCCCTCCTGCTCACCGAAGGCCGGCGGTGGTCCGGCCTCGGGGCGCATGGGGTACCAGCCGCGCGGCCAGTGGAAGTGGCGGACGAGACGGCGGGGCAGCGGGTGGTCGAGGGGGACGATGCCGAACAGGTCGCGCATCTCGCGCTCGAACCGGCCTGCAGGAAAGGAGAGATGGGCGAGGGTCGGCACGGTCTCGGGCTGGTTCGGTGCGAGGCGGACGTGGAGTTCGGTGCGGGTGTCGGGCGGGCCGGCCACGAACAGGTACACCACGCGGAGCCCGTGCTCGTCGTGGTGGGCGGCGACCAGCGCGAGCCGGTGGCCGCCGGTCAGCAACTCCTCGGCGCGCTGCGGTAGTTCGGTGACGCCGATGTCGTGCGTGGTGCGCATCGCTTCAGCCTCCGATCGCCTGGGTGGCGGCGTGCAGCAAATCGGTGAGCGGGCCGAGGGTCACGCCCAGGGCGGCGCAGGCGGCCAGGCCCAGCAGCAGGGGCCACACCGCGGACGGGCTTTCCTCGGCCGGTGTTCCCGGTCCGAGCAGCATGCGGGCGGTCCGGGCGGCGAGTGCGGCGAAGGCGACCAGCACGAGCAGCAGGGCCACCGCCATGACCCAGCCCAGGCCCCCTCCGGCGGCGAAGCCGGCCCGGGCGATGCCCAGCTCGGAGGCGAAGAGACTGAACGGTGGGAAGGCCATCAGCGCCACCACCGCAAGCCCGAACGCCCCTGCGAGCGGCGGCGCCTGGGCGAGCAGCCCGCGGACCCGCCCGATCCGCGCCGTGCCGGTGATCTGCAGGATCCGGCCCGAAGCGCAGAAGGCGACCGACTTGGCCAGCCCGTGGCCTGCGATGTGCAGCAGCGCGGCGGACAGGGCGAGCGGGCTGCCGATCGCCGCGGCCAGGGCGATCAGGCTCATGTGTTCCATGCTGGAGTAGGCCAGCATCCGCTTGTAGTCGCGCTGGGCGAGCAGCAGCCCGGCCGCGAGGGCGAGGGTGAGCAGGGCGATCCCGGCCAGCAGGACGCGGGTGAAGCCGACGCCGAGGGCGGCGTCGGCGATGACCCGGTAGCGCAGGATCGCGGCGAAGGCGACCGACAGCAGCACCCCGGACATCAGCGCCGACACCGGCGCCGGGGCCTGGCTGTGGGCGTCCGGCAACCAGGCGTGCAGCGGGATGAGGCCCGCCTTGGCGCCGAAGCCGAGCACGATCAGGGTGATGCCGAGCCGGGTGACCGCCGGGTCGAGGCGGTCGGCGTGGGCGACGAGGGTGGGCCAGTCCAGGGCCCACGCCTCCGCGATCCCGGCCTGCCGGGCGGCGTAGTAGATGAGCACGGTGCCGAGGAAGGCGAGCGCGATGCCGGCCGAGCAGACCACCACGTACTTCCAAGCCGCCTCCACCGAGGTGCGGGTGCGGCGGTGGCCGACGAGGAAGGCGGTGACGATGGTGGTGGCCTCGATGGCGACCCACAGCACGCCGAGGTTTGCGGTGACGACGGCCAAGGACATCGCGGCCAGGAACGCCTGGACGAGAACGTGGTAGCTCCCCCACTCTCGACTTCGCTCGAGCGGGGGGACCCCCATCACGGCCCGGGCGCTTGCCCGCCCGGCAGCCCTCTCGCCCTTCAGATACGCGGGTGCCGAGCCGCAGGCGATCAGTGCGACCGCGCCGACCACCAGCAGCATCCATGCGGTCAGCGCGTCCGCGCGCAGGAGCCCGGAGTACGCCCGCCGGGATCCGCCGCTGTCGACGTCCGCCGCCAGCAGGCTCCCGCACGTGAGGATCACGGCGGGTGAGACGAGCCCGACCCAGTCCCGCACATGCCGCTTGGGCGCCTCGTCAGGCTCGGGCGCCTCCGCCACCAGGACGGTTCCCTGTGCGGATGCGCGCTGCCCGGATTCGGTGAGCTCCGTGGCGAATGCTGCGGCGGCCGGGCGGGTGCGCGGTGCGGCCAGTGCGTACGCGCCGGCCACCACCGACGGCACGGCGGCGGGAGCGGTCAGGAGGAACGCGGAAGCGGTCGGGCTCATCAGTCGTGCAGCTCCCGCAGGTCGTCGATGTCGGTGGTGCCGAACGCCTCCCGCACCCGGGTGGTGAGGATCTGCAGCACCAGCACCGCCAGCAACACGTCGAAGGAGACGCCGAGTTCGACGATCAGCGGCACCCCGGAGGTGGCCAGGAAGGCGGTCGCGGTGATGCCGTTGTCCAGCAGCAGGAAACCGACCACCTGGGCCAACGCCCGCCTGCGGGTCACCAGTACGAAGAAGCCGATCAGGACGACGGCGAGGCCGACCGGCAGGGCGCGGGTGGCCGGCGTCGGGTGCAGTTCCGTCAGCGGGCGGGCCACCGCGTAGGCGAGCAGCGTCAGCAGAGAGGCGGTCAGCAGGGAGGCGGCGACGTTGACGAGGGGCTGTGTCTCCCGGGTCTCCGCTCCCCCGTCGCCGTAGCGCCGCCGGCCCTGGGTGAGCGCGGCCAGGGCGCGCCGCATCAGGTACGGCAGGACGCCCGCACGCAGCACTCCGACGCCGAGCCCCACAGCGACCAGGTCCCAGCGTTCCTCGTGCGCGCCGAGCAGGACGGCAACCGCGGCGAGCGCGATGCCCTGCAGGGCGAAGACGCGGACGATCGCCGCCAGTTCGCGCATCCACAGCACGATCACGGCGGCCAGCAGGAAGGCACCGCAGGCCAGGTCGAGGAGCTGGGTGTAGAGGCCGCCGCTCATGACGCTCCGCTCAGGAAGTACGAGGCGGTCACCGCGAGCAGGGCCAGCAGGAAGGAGCCGGCGAGCAGTTCGGGCACCCGGAACAGCCGCACCTTGGCCCAGAACACCTCGGCCGCCGCGAGCACCGCGCCCAGCAGGCAGATCTTCGCCGCGAACAGCACCAGCGCCACGGCGAGGGCCGCCCAGGAGGCGCCGGTGGCGATGCCCCACGGCACGAACAGCGAGGACAGCAGGCCGAGCAGCAGGGTGAGCCGCATCTGGGCGCCCAGTTCGACCAGCGCCAGGTCGGGACCTGCGTACTCCAGCACCATCGCCTCGTGAATCATGGTGAGTTCGAGGTGGGTGGAAGGGTTGTCGACCGGGATCCGCCCGGTCTCCGCCAGCACCGCGACCGCGAGCGCGGCCGTGGCCAGCAGCCCGGCCGGGGAAGTAAGGCGGGCCGGCTCGTGGGCGGCGCCGGAGACGATCGCCGGGATGTTGGTCGTCCCGGCCGGTATCGACAGGGCGAACACCGACAGCAGGATGGTCGGCTCGACCAGCGCGGCGACCGTCATCTCCCGGGAGGCACCCATCCCGCCGAACGCGGTACCGGTGTCCAGACCTGCCAGGGCGAGGGCCATGGTGCCCAGCGCGATCAGAGCGACCACCAGGATGAGGTCCGCGTGGGAGCTGACCGGGGTGTCGGTGGACAGCAGCGGTACCAGGGCGGCGGCCACCACGGTGGTGGCGACCAGCAGCGCGGGGGCCGTACGGAAGGCGGGCCCGGTCCCCACCGGGGTGATGGGCTCCTTGCGCAGCAGCTTGCGGGCGTCCCGCCAGGGCTGGAGCACCCCGGCGCCGGCCCGGCCCTCCAAACGGGCCCGTACCTGCCGCATCCAACCGGTCACCACGGGCGCTCCGGCACCGACCACGACGACCTGTCCGGCCACGGCCGCATATCCGACAGCAGTACTCATCTGTTCGCTCTCACCAGCCCACCGCCAACGCCAACAGCAGGACGACCAGGCCGACGAAGCCGTAGCCGAGATAGAGGTGGACGCTGCCGCCCGCCAGCCGCCGCGCCGCCTGCCCCGTGCCGGCCAGGGCCCGCAGCACCGGCTCGTACAGCCGGTGTTCGATCCGGTCGGGCACCCGGCGCTGGAAACGCACCCGCTCCACCAGGTACGCCGACTCGCGCACCGGCGTGACGTCAAGGTCCTGCTCGGGCGCGAGGACATCGTCGAAGACCCGCTGCAACGGCTCGGCAAACGAGGTCGCCGTGTAGGCCATGCGCGGGGTCGGTGCGCCGCCGCCGCAGTCCCACAGCCGGGCGTTCACCCGGCGCCGACGGCGCCCGTACAGCCGGGGCAGCCCGGCGGCCAGCACGAGTGCGGCGGTCAGGGCGGCCACCACCCACACCGGCGACAGCGACGCGGAGATGTCCACGAGCCGCACCCGCACCCCGCCGCCCGACACCGCACCGGTGCCCGGCAGCCCGACCGCGCTCACGGCCCGGTCCAGGCTCCCGCCGAGCAGCCCCGGCACCAGCGCAAGCGCCACGCACCCGGCGGCCAGCAGTCCCATCCCGGCGATCATCAGAGGCGGTGCCTCCCGCGCGGACGCCGCCTTGTCGCTGCGCGGCCGGGCGAAGAAGCCGACCCCGAGCGCCTTCACGAACGCGGCGGCGGCGATGCCCGCCGACAGCGCGATCAGCGCCACCGACAGCGGCAGGACGACGGCCACCGCGACGCCCGGCACCTGCAGGCCGTGGATCAGGGACTGCAGCAGCAGCCACTCGCTGATGAACCCGTTGCCCGGCGGCAGCGCCACCGCTCCCAGCGCGGCCAGCGCGAACAGTTGGGCGGTGGCCGGCATCCGGGCGCGCAACCCGCCCAGCCGGTCGAGGTCCCGCAGGCCGGTCGCCCGCAGCACGGATCCGGCCGCACAGAACAACAGGGCCTTGAACGCCGCGTGGTTGACCACGTGCAGCAGGGCCGCCGCCAGCGCCAGCGCGGCCAGCGGCCGGTTGCCGTAGGACGTGAAGAGCCCACAAGCGCCGACCCCGATCAGGGCCAGGCCCATGTTCTCGCTGGTCGAGTACGCCAGCAGCCGCTTGAGGTCGGAGGCCATCGCCGCCTGGAGGATCCCGTACACCGAGCTGGCCCCGCCGACGGCCATCAGGGCCAGCCACCACCAGGCCGGACCGCCGCCGAGCAGGTCGAGGCCGGTGCGGACGAGGCCGTAGATGCCCAGGTTGACCATGGCCGCGCTCATCAACGCCGAGACGGGGCTGGGTGCTTCGGGGTGTGCGCGCGGCAGCCAGGCGTGCAGCGGCACCGCGCCCGCCTTCGACGTGAACGCCAGCCCGACCAGCACGAACACCAGCCCACGTACGGTCGGCGAGATTGCCTGGGCGCCCGCCCGCAGTGCCGTGAAGGTCTCCCCTCCGGCCTGCGCGGCGAACAGCGCCAGCCCGGCGAGCAGCAGCACCAGGCCGAGGTGCGTCATCACCGCGTACCAGACGCCGGCCTGCCGCACCGAGGCACGTTCCCGGTGTTCGGCGAGGACCAGCAGCAGCGAGGCGAGCGCCATCAGCTCCCACAGCACCAGGAACGTGGACACCGACGCCGCCACCGATACGAGAACCAACGTGAGCGCGAACAGCGGCAGCACCGCCTGCGCGGTGCGCGAACCGAGCCCGTGCGGGCCGTGCCCGGCCGCGTAGCCGATGCCGTACACCGCGACCGCCGTCACCACGGCCCCGGCCACCGCCATGAACAGACCGGCCAGCGCATCCACCGCCACGTGCGCACCGGCCAGCGGAAGCAGTCCCGGGAGGGTGTCTGTCCAGCGGCTGCCTCCCAGCGCGGCCACACCCGCCGTGCCACCCGCCACGCCCACGCCCGCCGTCAGCACTCCCACGACCGGCACGCGCAGCCGGTACGGCAGCCCGAGTCCGGCCGCCGCGCCCGCTCCGCCCAGGATGGTGGCCGTCGCGAGGGCGGCCGCAATCGTGCTCACCGCCCGGTCACTCTCCGCAGCGCCGCCACGATCTCGTCCGGCTCCGGCGGGCACCCGGGCACGGCCAGATCCACCGGTACGACATCGGCGACCGCGCCCTCGACGCCGTACCCGCCGGCGAACTCACCGCAGTTGATCGCGCAGTCCCCCACCGCGACGACCAGTCGGGGCTCGCCCATCGCAGCGACCGTGCGCCGCAGCGGCTCGGCCATGTTCCGCGTCACCGGCCCGGTCACCAGGGCGACGTCCGCGTGCCGGGGCGAGGCCACCAGCCGCGCCCCGTACCGCTCGGCGTCGTACACCGGGTTGAAGGCCGCGGCGATCTCGATCTCGCAGCCGTTGCAGGAACCGGCGTCCACGCACCGCACCTGCACCGAGCCGCCCAGCTGCCGCGCCCTGGCCGGGACCTCGCCCTCGGGGCGCGGCGGCGCGGGCTCGGCCACCCGCCCGGTGTCGCGGATCTTGCGTAGCAGGCCCATGACGCCTCCCTGAGATGGTGAGGACTGTCCGCAGGTCACCAACAGGTCAACCCGCGCGTGGAGTTACGGCACTTTTCCGATGCTTTGCCCTGGTGACACCTTCAGGTGAAGGCGGTCGCCTCCCGCTCCCCCGGAGTGCTGTCCACCTACCGGGAGGCGGCCGCCGATCGAGGGCCGTCGCTACGACGGCGGCTTCGCCTCCCCCTGCACTGCCTGCAGGTCGGCGAGCAGCTCGGCCTGGCCGGCCAGCACGCCGGAGAGGATGGTGCGGGCGACGCGGAGGAGTTCCGCGACATGCGGGCTGGTCAGCGAGTAGTACACGGTCGAACCCTCCTTGCGGGTCAGCACCAGATTCGCCCGACGCAGCACCGCGAGCTGCTGGGAGAGATGGGCCGGTTCGATGCCCACCTCGGGCAGCATCTCGGCGACCGCGTGCTCGCGCTCACTCAGCAACTCCAACACCCGGATGCGCGCCGGGTGGCCGAGAGTCTTGAAGAACTCGGCCTTCAGCTGGTACAGCGGCGTACTCACCGTGCCGCCCCCTCCCCCATGCAGCAGCACGACCCCGCCGGTCGGGCCTCGGCGCATCGCATCCACCCACTCGTCAAGAACATGCGGCCCATCCTCGCCTGCGGCGCCGGTCGGTGACAGACTCAGTAATTGCTAACATTAGCAATTACTGAGGTCATGTGAGGAGGATCGCGTGAGGATCACCCCGCTGCGCGGAGCCGGCGTCGCCTGGTTCAAGTGCCCCGCCTGCCGCCTCAAGTGCCGCCCCACCGCCGTCGGCCCGGACAACCGGTGCCCTCGCTGCGGCGATGCCCGCATGCTGAGACTGTCCTTCGGAGGCCGGTCGACGAGGGCGGGCCAGGACACCGACCGCGACTGACTCTGCTTTGAGGTGCGGCGGGAGGGGTGCGGTGGTGAGTGACTGGAGTCGTCGTCGACGTGTTGTCGTTCACCACGGCAGTGAGCGTCGCCGTCGAGAAGGACGCCCGGGTCCTTCCCTTCCGAGTCCCTGGTCCCTTTCCCCGCACCACCTTCGAGCGGCACTCTTCGTCGCCCGCCTGGTCCTGCCCTCCCCCAACGGCGCCGCGATCTCCGCCGCGGTGCCGCCCGTCGTAGGAGGACCTCCTCGGCGCCGGAGCCCTCGTCTGCGACCTGTACTCCCAGGGCTCAGGCCCCCTCTCGGCGGAAGCCGCCGCCGCGAAGGCGAGTTATGAGGGCACCGCTGATCTCGCGCACTCGGTCGCTGAGCCGACGGAGTCAGTCGCCCGCCCGGTCTTCGGTTATCCGGATTTCGTGCGGCCACCCGGTGGTGCGCCACTCGTGGCGGCCCTCCGCGTCCTCTGCGCCTCCCCCGCCGTGTGCAGCGAGCGCGGCTGCCAGGTCGGCGTGGACCGGGATCGGCGGACCGTCTCCGGTCGGGACGAGGGAGCCGTCGGCGGGGATGGCAGCCAGCTCCAGACCCCGGCCGGCCTCCGTCAGTCGGCGCGCGGCCTCGGTGATCGCCACCTGCCCCTCGGTCGACCAGCTGCGCAGCTCGGTCAGGTCGACGATCACCGGTCCGTTGCCGCGGGCCAGGGCCCAGCCGACCGCGCCGGTGAAGCGGCGGACCGCGTCCGGGCCGAGGTATCCGGCGACGGAGAGGACGCCGAGGTTCTCCTCGACGGTGTAGCGCCAGTCGATGGTCATGAGGGTGTACTTCCTTGTGCGGGAGGTCGGTCGGGAGCGTGCCGATCGGTCAGAGGGGAAGGGTGATCCAGATGCTCTTGCCCCGGCCGTCGGCATCCGCGCGGACCACCGCCGTGCCCCCCAGAGCGAGGACGAACTCCATGACCGTGGCCAGGCCGCTGGTACCGGTGTCGGTGCCCGCCCCGTACAGCGCCGGCTGGTAGGGGTGGCGGTCGTGGACGGCGAAGGCCAGGCACTCCGGGCCCGCCGCGTAGATCACGGTCAGCGTCGGGGAGAGGACGGCGGCGTGCCGGACGCTGTTGGTGACCAGCTCGCTCAGGATCAGCAGGGCCGGGTCCACCGTGGGGTGACGTAAGCCGATGCCCCACTCGACCAGCGCCTGCTCGGCCGTCTCGCGTGCTATGCGGACGGCGGACGTTTCGGTGGGCAGGGTGAGGACGTGCCGGTAGGGCAAGGCATCGAGCCGCGTGGCCATCACTCACGCCTCCGCGCGGGCGAGGCGGAAACCGGTGACCGTCTTGGGGGGCAGGCGCAGCAGGGTGTCGTGCGGCCCGTGTGCCCAGCCGGTCGGGGCGCGCTGGATGGGGGTACCTGCCACGCCTTCAGGGCAGTGGGGGAGGGCGGCTTCGTCGGGGTCGGTGATCACCTCGGCCGGTCCGGAGAGGGTGACGGTCCAGCCGGTGCCGGGCACGGCGCGGATCTCGTCCACGTGGTAGGGCGCCGCCGCGGCCGGGACCGGCGTTCGGACCACCAGCCGGCCGTGCTCCCACACGTGCCGGGCGGGCCGGATCGCGGTCGCCTCCCGCTGCGCGTACACCAGGCGTCCCAGGCTGCTGCCCTCCAGCAGCCACAGGGCCTCCGCGCCGGAGACCTCGACCATGCGGAGAGTGGCAGGGGCGGTGCTCATCGCAGGACTTCCTCGCTGGAGGTTCGGGACTTCTGGACGGGCACGACGGGCAGGACTCCGGCCGTCTGAAGGTGGTCGCGGGCGGCGAGGATCGCCTCGGGAGTAGTGGCGTACTCCCGGCCCTCGTGCCGCAGCAGGTCCAGCGCGCCGACAGAATCCAGGACCTGGCGCTGACCGGGGCGTATCCCGGAGGCGAGGACGAAGATGCCACGGCGGCGCAGCTTCTCCACGGCGTCCTTCAGGACGAGGGCGCCGGTGGCGTCCATGGTCGACACCCGGGACATGCGCAGGATGACGACCCGTACGTCGGCGACCTCGGTCAGCTCCAGCAGGAAGCGGTGGGCGGCGGCGAAGAACAGCGGCCCGTCGATGCGGTACGCCACGATGTGCTCGGCCAGCAGCGCGTGTTCCTCGGCGCTGTGGTCGCCCCGGTCGAGCGGGACCTGGTCGAAGCGGGCCTGCTGGGCCACGGCGCGCAGGGCGAGGGCGCTCGCGACCACCAGGCCGATGATCACCGCGTAGACCAGGTCCAGGGCAAGGGTGGCCGCGGCGGTCAGGACGAGGATCAGCGCGTCGGAGCGGGTGGCCTTGGCCATGGCCTTCAGCGAACCGACCTCGACCATGCGGATCGCGGTGGCCAGCAGGACACCGGCGAGCGCGGCGAGCGGGATCTTCGAGACCAGGGGTGCTGCGGCGAAGACGATCACGGCGAGGACGGCGGCGTGGGTGAGGGCGGCGAGCCGGGAGCTCGCGCCGGTGCGGACGTTGACCGCGGTGCGGGCGATCGCACCGGTGGCCGGCACACCGCCGAAGAGCGGGGCGAAGATGTTCGCAAGGCCCTGGCCGAACAGCTCCCGGTCCGGGTCGTGTTTCTGCCCGACCGTCATGCCGTCGGCGACCGAGGCCGAAAGCAGGGACTCCAGGGCGGCCAGGGCGGCGACCGCCACGGCCGGGGCGAGCAGGGAACCCAGAGCGCCCACGTCGAGGAAGGACAACGAGGGCGCGGGCAAGCCCCGAGGCAGGTCGCCGATCGGCTTCGCCGCGTCCAGCCCGGCGGCCCGCGCGACCACCGTCGCGGCGATCACGGCCAGAATGGAGAACGGAACAGTCGGCCGCCACCGCGCCCCGACCAGCATGACCGCCGCAACGGCGGCGGCGAGGCCGAGGGCGGTCCAGTTGGGAGACCGGACGAACTCCTCGACCGCCCGCCAGGTCACCACCAGCACCCGGTCGCCCTCGGGCTTGGGCACGCCGAGCGCGTTGGGGACCTGCTGCAGGCCGATCACGCAGGCGATGCCGAGGGTGAAGCCTTCGACCACGGGGGCGGGGATGTACTGCATGTAGCGGCCGGCCCGCAGCGCGGCCAACACCACCAGCATCACGCCGGCCATCACGCCGACCGTGAGGACGCCCGTCGGCCCGTGCGCGGCCACGATGGGGACGAGGACCACGGTCATGGCCCCGGTCGGCCCGGACACCTGCAGATTCGATCCGCCGAAGAGCGCGGCCAGCGCGCCCGCGACCACCGCGGTCGCCAGCCCCGCCTCCGCGCCCAGGCCGGAGGAGACGCCGAAGCCGAGGGCGAGGGGCAGCGCCACGACGGCCACGGTCAGCCCCGCCAGCAGGTCCCGACGGGGGTCGCGGCGCATCTGAGCCAGATCGGCGCGGGCGGGGGACAGCGACGCGATCCGGGCCCAGACCCGGCTGATCCGGGAGGTCATCGCGCGCTGACCTCGGCTTCCCGCAGCTCGGCGAGCAGCTCGCCCTGCCCGGACAACATCTCGGTCAGGATCCGCCGCGCGGCCTTCATCAGGTCCGCGACATCCCCGCCGGCCAGCTCGTAGACGACCGTCGAGCCCTCCCGCGTCGAGGCGACGATCCCGGAGCGGCGCAGCACCGCCAGCTGCTGCGACAGGCCGGAGGGCTCCACTTCGATGGCGGCCAGCAGGTCCCGCACCGGCATCGGCCCGTCCTGCAGCAGCTCCAGCACACGTATGCGCACGGGATGCCCCAGCATGCGGAAGAACTCGGCCTTGGCTTGGTACAGCGGAACGGACACGACCTCGGACTCCCCTACAAGGCGCCGCGCACGGGGCGGACGCGAAAGGCTGTGCCCGCGGCTACCTGCGAGCACAGCAAACACAGCATCTAACCAATTGCTAAATTTTGCAATTCAGCATCAGACTGCCACACGGCTGTTCCCGCCATGGACGGGACGGACGGGTCGGCTGGATCAGCCCTTCTTGACCACGCTCGACTTCAGCTGCATCGCCCCGAAACCCTCGACCTTGCAGTCGATGTCATGCCCGTCCACCCCGTCGACCAGCCGGATGTTGCGCACCTTCGTGCCGGCCTTGATCCCCGAGGGACTGCCCTTGACCTTGAGCGCCTTCACGACGACCACCGTGTCGCCGTCCTGCAGAACATTGCCCACGGCGTCCTTCACGACACGCTCCCCGACGGTGTTCCCGCCTTCGGCGGCGCTCTCGGCAGGAACCCACTCATGGCTGCACTCGGGGCAGACCACCAGAGCGTTCATCTCGTAGGTGTACTCACACGAGCACTTCGGACAGGGAGGAAGATTCTCGATCATCCCGCCAGCCTATCCGGCACCGATTCCGTGGCCGCACCTCGGCCTTTTTCCTCCAGTACCTGCACTGACTCCCTGGCCCTGCCCGGCCGGGACGCACGATGGGGCGACTGCCCTTCACCAGCGTCGCGTTCTCCGGCAGCACCGCAGGGCAGCAGCTTCAAACAGCGGACCGGCGCCATGAGAGACCAAGGGGCTCAGTCCGTTTCGGTACCGGTCGCATGTGGCGCTGCGCGCCGAGCGGCGAAGTGTCCGGGTGCTCGGGGTGTGCCCGCGCCGTCCGGGCCGTAGCCGAATCGGATCAGCATGTGCGGGTGGCACCGCTTGTGTCGTGGGAGGGCCGTAGCGGCCCGTAGGTCGGGCCATTCCATGGCCTGGTGCAGGAGTGAGGTGCGCAGCCCGTGGGCGGTCGCCGTGAGCAGGACGTACTGCAGGGCCTGGCCGGCCCGCAGCCAGTCCTCCCGCCGGTCGTGGGGCGTCCACAGCACGGCCAGCTGAACGTGGCGTTCGAACCACAGGGCGGGCAGGCGGAGGGCGGGCAGCGCACCGGTGAAGTCCCGCATGGGCATTCGCGTGGCCGCGTCGGGCGGGCCGAGGGCGGTGACGGGTATGCCGTAAGGGACGTCTGCCCCCGGGGCGGTGATCCAGGTGCGGGTTTCGGCGATGCGCTCCGGGTGGGCGTGGTTGCGCGCTTCGGCCGCCGCGGTCAGGCGCAGCAACCGCCGTGTTCCGGCGATGTCCGGTACGTCAAGGCGCGCGCCGGCGGCATGCGCGGCTGCCGTCATCTCCGCCACGATCGGCTCGGGCACCGGACGGCCGGTGAACGGCATCCGGCTGGTGTGCCGCCGTGCGATGGCGTCGTACAGACCCGGGTCCGGCGGCTGGTCGTCCGCGCCGAGCGGGCCGGTCAGTCGTACGGCGGCCAGCAGGCCGGGGTGGTGGGGGTCCGGCAGGAGCCGCACCTCCGGTCGCCAGCCCTGGTGGACGGCGGCGAGCCGGAGGTTGAAGACCGCGGCGCCCACGGACAGGTACTGGGCGCGGTGCGTCGGATCGGCCAGCGGCAGGGTTCGCTCCGGCGCGGAATGGACCTCCAGCACCTGGCTGTCGGGGTCCAGGCGGAAGCGCCAGGGCTGGGTGTTGTGGATGGACGGTGCTGCCACGGCGGCCGCCAGAAGCGACTCCAACGTGGCTGCGTCCGGCACGGTTTGGGTACGCATGATGCCTCCTCTTTCTTCGTCGTGGCCGCGGCTCAGGTGGCGGGCAGCGCGGTGGCGAGCAGGACGACGCCCAGTGAGCCGACGAGGGAGACGACCGCCAGGGACCGGGCCAGGTCGGCGCGGCCCTTGGCGTGGGCGATGCCGTGTCCGGCCGCAGCGGCCATGACGAGCACGAACAGGGCGAGTTTGGTCGCCAGCGTGCGGCCGTAGCCGGGCTCGGCGAGGGAAGCCCAGGTCACGCCCTTGTGCCAGGCCATGGCCCAGCCGGTGGCCAGCTGCACCGGCAGGAAGACCGCTCCGGTCAGCATGCCGAACCGGCGGCCGGCGGCCGCGGTGAAGCGGTCCTTGGCCTCCGGGTCGAGCAGGTGCCGGGCCAGCGGCAGGATCACGAGGGAGAGGGCGAGTTGGCCGCCCACC
The DNA here is from genome assembly GCF_044460385.1 of Streptomyces sp. NPDC050121. Lineage (NCBI taxonomy): Bacteria > Bacillati > Actinomycetota > Actinomycetes > Kitasatosporales > Streptomycetaceae > Streptomyces > Streptomyces sp. NPDC050121. Next base: position 79,308 of record NZ_JBITJV010000006.1, read on the forward strand.
CACAGGGCCGCGCCGGCCACGTGCGTGAACCGCACCAGGGACCACCAGCCGACGGTGTCCACTACTTGCTCACCTCCACCATGCCGTGCGCGCCGGCTTCGGCGTGGCGCATGTCGTGGTCGACGAAGGCGTAGTGGCCGGCCTCGGGGAACGTCGTCTCGACGAAGCCGCCCTGCGCCGTGGCGAGGTCCAGCACTTGGGAGCCGCCCGCCTGGTCCGGCTTGAGCAGGTAGGCGCCTTCCTTGTACACGGTGTCGAAGACGGTGCCGACGACGTGGAAGGCGATGCCGTCACTCGGACCGGCGGCGACCACCCAGAACCGGGCCCGCTCGCCGGCCTTCACCTTCAGGGGACGCTGCTCGTACTGATTGGCGACGCCGTTGAACACCCAGGCGTCCGGGGTGTTCTGACGCATCTTGGTCACCTGCGCCGTGCTGCCGGGCGTGCCGAGGTAGAGCTCGGAGGAGACCATCACGTACTCGTGGTCGACCTTCGCCAGGCTGGGCGGGTCGATGATCACGGCGCCGTACATGCCGTTGCCCATGTGCTGGAGCATCGGCGAGCTGCTGCAGTGATACAGCCAGGCACCGGCCCTCTCGGCGCGGAACCGGTAGATCAGGCGCTGGCCGGGCTGGATCGTGCGCATGGCTTCGTCCGGCGCGAGGGAGCCGGCGTGGAAGTCGATGCCGTGGCCCATGCCGTGGTCGTCGTTGACGAGGGTGACCTCGAAGACGTCGCCCACCCTGCCGTGCAGAGTGGGGCCCGGCGCCGTGCCGCCGAAGGTCCACATCTGCTGCTTCACGCCCGGAGCCACCTCCACCGTGATGTGGGCGGCGTGGAGTTCGACCTTGTGGACCGTGGTGCCGGGTGCGGGGGTCAGGTCGGCGTCGCGTGCCTGCCAGCCGGTGGAGAAGTCGGCGGAGAGGTCCAGGCCGCTCTCACTCGCGGCGGCAGAGGTGTGTCCCTCGTGTCCGGTGCCGCCGGCTGCCGTGGTGTTGTTCACGACGATGTCCAGGGTCATCCCGGCCGCTCGGTGGCCCGGCAGGGTGCACCACGCCTCGCGGTTCTCGGTGACCGGCCCGAGGTCGAGTACACGGGTGGTGCCCTTGGCGAGCATCGGGGTGGAAGGACCGCCCTCGACCTTGAGATCGTGGCGCTGGGCGTCGCTGTTGGTGACCTTCAGCCGCAGCGTGGTGCCCGCGGTGACCTCGATCCGGGCCGGACGGATGCGCATGTCGGCCAGGGTGACGGCGACCGTGCGGGTGATGCCGGTGCCCAGGCCCGTCGTTCCGGCGGCGCTCACCCCGGCGGTCGTGTCCCCGCCGCTGTTGGCCACGAGTACGGCCAGCACGGTGACTACGGCTCCTGCCGCGGTGCCCCACAGGACGGGACTCCGTGCTGCCACGCCGCCGGCCTTGCCCGCGCCCACGAACAGACCCCGCCCGCTGCGGGCCAGCACGTACGCGGCCAGGGTGAGGAACGCGGCCCCGGCCGCCCCGGCCAGCAGCATGCCCGCCGTGCCGGCGGGGTGGGGCAGCGGGAGCGCGAGCAGGGCTACGCCGAGGTTGAGCATGATGAGGCGCGGCAGCCAGGCCCGCTCCAGCACCGCGCGCAGCGCGGCTCGTTCCTTGGGGCCGCTGGCGAGCACGATGGGCAGCAGGTAGGTGAGAGCCCCGATGAGGACCTGCGCGACGAGCCCGACGAGCAGCACCGGGATCAGGGACCCGATGTCGTCCGCGATCTCGGCGAGCGGCCGTACGACCAGCAGCACCAGGTCCGCGACCACGCCGACGACCAGCCATCCCGTGGCGGCGGCCAGCATCCACGCGGCGGCCGCAGAGATCGCGGGCCGCCGACGCACCGTACGGGCGAACAGCTGCGCCGCGACGGCGACGCCCGCCGCATAGAGAGCGACGCCGAATGCGGCGGCGGGGCGCCATCCGGCCGACAGCCCGGCGACGGCGGACAGCAGGCCGCACCCGGCCAGCACCAGCACCCATCGCGCGAGCCGGGTGGTGCGCTCGGCCATGCGCACGCCCAGCACGGTGGGCCAGAGCATGAACAGCGTGCCCAGCACAGGCAGTCCGATCCAACCGAGGAGGGTGACGTGCACGTGGGCCAGCTTCAGTCCGGTGTAGTGACCGGGTCCGGCCTTGCCGGTGGCCAGCAGCCAGCCCAGCACCGCGCCGATCGTCAGGGCTACCGCGGCGGACCGGTAGTAGTCGGCGATCGGGGCGAGCCGTCCACCCAGCGCGCCCCGACCCATGCGGACCAGCACCACCAGGTGCGCCGTGATGACGGTGATCAGCAGCGCGCAGCCGACGCCGGTCAGGACGGGCAGGTCGGCCCACACACCGGTGAGAACACCTACGACGCCGACGTTGACGCCGGCCAGCCGGGCGTTGCTCCAGCGCCGGTCGGGCAGCGGGGCGTGGAGCATGGCGACCGCGAAGTGCTCGCTCCACACCACGATGGCAGTGGTGGCGGCGCCGAGCAGGAACAAATGGATGGCCAGCCAGCGCGCCACCGGCAGCGTCTGCTGGGCGCTCGCGGTCAGCAGCGCGAGGATTGCCCAGGCGGCGACGAGGACGTGGGCGGCCAGGTGCCGGCTGCGCAGGCCGGACGCCTTGAACCTGCTGGGCGGACGGCCACCGCCGACGGCTGGGTCATCGTTCTTGCTGTACACGGTGCTCCTTGCCGCCCGGAGCGGCGGTCGGACGAGGACGAGCGGGCGCTTGCGCGTCGGCGCCGCCATCCAGCAGCTCGGCCAGTTCCCGCTGGCGGGGGAAGGCCCCGGGGACGTAGCCGCACCACGGCTCCTCGGCGTACGGGTCTCCGGTGACGCCGTAGGCCCGGGAGCGCGAGCCGCCGCAGACCCGCCGGAACTCGCACCGTCCGCACCGGCCGCCCAGCATGTCGGCGTCCCGCAGGGCGGTGAACAGCGGGGAGGTCCGGTAGATCGACGTCAGCGGCGTCTTGCGCACACTTCCCGCGCTCAGCGGCAGGAAGCCGCTGGGGTGCACGGTGCCGGTGTGCGAGACGAAGACGAAGCCGCGGCCCGCATTGACGTCCAGCGGCGGACGCCGCACCCGCCGCGCGCCGGAGTCCAGGCCCAGCTCGGCGGCCCGCTCGCGCAACTCCCGGTACAGGGGCCCGAGTCCGAGCACCGCCACGTGGTCGTCGCCGGCGGTGGCGAGGACTTGGCGTTGCAGCACGACGCGGCGGAAGTGGTGGGCCTCGGTGGTCTTGGCGGGCACGGTCAGGCCCACGTCGTAGACGAAGTTGAGGACGTCCTCCGTCTCAGCGGGGGTGAGGACGCCGAGTTGGCGGCCGCGGCCGGTGGGCACCAGGAAGAACGCGCTCCACAGCATCGCCCCGTGCTCGGCGACCAGGCGCACGATGTCGGGCAGGTCGTGCAGGCTGTGACGGGCGACCGTGGTGTTGATCTGCACTCTCATGCCCAGGGCACGGGCGGCGTCCCAGGCGTCCAGGGTCCAGCGGAACACCCCCGACACACCGCGGAAGGTGTCGTGGATCTCGGCGGTGGACCCGTCCAGGCTCAGCGAGAGTCCCACCGCGCCGGCCGCGTGCATCTCCCGCAGCCGCTGGGCGGTCAGGGTCGGGGTGCCGGAGGGGGACACCGCGACCCTGACCCCGATCTCCTGGCCGTAGGCGATGAGTTCGGTCAGGTCGGGGCGCTGGAACGGGTCACCACCGGTGATCACGAACAGCGGGGCGGGCTGCCCGAAGGCGGCCACCTGGTGCAGCAGGTCCTTGGCTGCGGCAGTGTCCAGCTCGCGCGGATCGCGGTCGGGCACGGCCTCGGCGCGGCAGTGCAGACAGGCCAGCGGGCAGGCCCGGGTGGACTCCCAGATGACGATGAACGGCCGCTCGGCCGCGTCGTGCCGCTGGCGTCGGATGGCATGTGCGGGGGCGCTCATCGCGCAGTCCTCCCCAGCGCGCAGGGGCTGTGTCCGGCCGCCCTGGAGTCAGGGCAGACGAGGCGGGCGGCCGGACGGTGACCGGGCCGGACCGTGCGCGGCGTCCACCACGAGCGACAGCGGTGGAATCGGCCTTGAGGGCGGTCGACTGGGTCGTGCACGGGATACCTCCGGATCGGTCGCCGTCAGCATCCACCGGCGGCAGTGGTCGGCGCGGCGGCCGATGGTCTTCACGCACAGGGCCGAAGGTCCTTCCTCGCGACAGGTGCGAGGGGACCGTCGGACGGCGGACGACGTGAACGGGCGCGCCTGGACGCGCCCCTGCGCGAGCCCGGTCAGGACGCAGGGACACGTCGCTACCGGCCGCCCCATCTTCAGGAGCGGTTCGGGGAGCGGGGAGTCAGCGCGTCAGCGGTGGCCACCAGGGCGACACCGAGGCCGGTCAGTGCGGCGCCCAGGCCCGTGACCAGGGTGGTGAGGTGCCATGCCTGGCAGGCGGACATCAGTGAGGCGCGCAGGGACTGGCCCATGAACGCGGTCTGGCGCAGCTCGGAGAGCTTCTCGTCGTCGCCGCCGGTGGCGTGCAACTCAGTGGTGATCTCGGCATAGGTGCGGCCGCCGGTGGCATGGGCGAGATTGCCCTTGATGAACTCGGCGTAGGCGTGCGCCTCGGGGCCGGTTTCCACACTTCGGCCGGCATAGGCGGCGAGTTCGGCGGGCAGACCGCGCTCGGGGAAGGTGATCTTCTGGGCGGCCAGCTCGGCACGGATCTCCTTCCTGCCGCTGCGACCACGCAGCACCATGACTGGTCCGGCGACGCCCAGGGCTGTTCCGACCGTGGCGAGCAGGGCCCCGGCCCCACGGTGTGATCCGTCCATGGCGTGTTGTCCTTCTTTCCTCTTGCACTTGGGGTTCGGCTTGTACGGGGCGTTCGGCTTGTACGGGGCGTTCGGCTTGTACGGAGCTTCGGGTCAGCGGTGGCTGAGCCGCAGCCGCCAGGTTTCGGGACCGCGTTCCAGGTACTCCACGGCGAAGGCTCCCGGGCTGCGCTGTTCGATCTGCGCGAGCAGCGGCAGCGGGTCGTGCGGGGCGAGAAGCACCATCGCGGTGCCCGCCGGGACGGCGTCCAGGGCGCCGAAGACCGTGGCGTGACGCAGGGCGTGCGGAACCTCCCGCACATCCAGTTCGGGCTCCGCCGTCTCCTCCGCGCCGCCGCAACCGCAGACCCCGCCGCAGCCGCCGGTCTCCTCGGTCTGTCCTTCTTGCATGTCCTGTCCTTCCTCGATGTCCTGATCTTCTTGGGCGTTCCGGTTGCCCGTGTCGTTCGCGAACCGGTGGTGCAGGTCCGCCAGCAGCGCGGCCAGGGAAACCGCGGGCGTCATCGCGAGCAGGGGCAGTACGAGACCGTTCTCCTTGGCCACGTGTTCTTCGAAGAGCACCTGAAGGGCCCGGGCGTCGGCCGCCGCATCCGCCGGGGCGGCCGCCGCGCGCAGGGCGTCGACGAGCGCGGTGAGGCAGCGGTGTTCGCCGATGAGGCTCTCGATCAGCAGGCGGGCCTCGGGCATGCCGTGGGCGGCGGGATAGAGCGCGGCTTCCTCGGCTGCGGCGTGCGGCAGCAGCGAGCGGTCGCAGAAGGCCACGAGCCCGGCGTGGATCTTCTCCGCGGCGCTCGGGTCGCGGTCCACGGCGGTGAGCAGCATTTTCACCCGGCCGGCCAGTTCCCCGGCCAGGCGGGCGTGATGCGCCTCGGCGCTTTCGAGGGCGGTGGCGTCCTCGGGGGCCGAGGCGAGGGTGAGCACGCTCATGAGGGTGTCTCCAGCAGGTGACGGTCGGCTCGGCCGGCCGGTGCGGGTGTAGGGCGTTCAGGGGTGGTCGCCTTGACGATGTGAAGGCTGCGTCCGGCCGCGGGAAGCGGCCGGACGCACGACCGAACCGGGCGCCACGCGCCGTACGCGCTACACCCGCAGCAGACCGGGGACGGGGGAATCGGCCGCCTGGCGGGCACGGAATGCGGTCGTGCAGAGGGACGTCCGCGGTTCGATCAGTGCCCAGCATGCAACGCCGGCCACACCAACTCCCTGGCCGACCGGGTCCCACCACCGGGACCATTGGGCCCTACTGCGACCGGCGGAATGGGGCCGGAAGGTCATCCGGCAGGGACCGCCAGACCCAGGTGCACCAAAGTCAACGCCGCCTAGCGTTCCTGACCATGGAGAACGATCAGAACGCACGGCGTCAGGCGCCGCGCGCCGGTGAAGGCTGGCCGCTGGCCGCCCGGCGACTGCTCACCCGCCGTGAGGTGTCGGCCGACGGCCGCGCCGTGTTCGGCACGGGCGACCCGAAGTGGGAGGGCTTCTACCGGGACCGCTGGTCGCACGACAAGGTGGTGCGCTCCACGCACGGGGTCAACTGCACCGGTTCCTGCTCGTGGATGGTGTACGTCAAGGACGGCATCATCACCTGGGAACACCAGGCCACCGACTACCCGTCGATCGGCGCCGACTGCCCCGAGTACGAGCCGCGCGGCTGCCCGCGTGGCGCTTCGTTCTCCTGGTACACCTACTCGCCCAGCCGGGTCCGCTACCCGTATGTGCGGGGCGAGTTGCTGAAGCTGTGGCGCGAGGCCCGCAAGCGGCTCGGCGACCCGGTGGCGGCCTGGGCCGAGATCACCTCCGACCCCGCGAAGGCACGGGCGTACAAGCGGGCCCGCGGCAAGGGCGGCCTGGTGCGCGCCGACTGGGACGAGGTGAGCGAGCTGATCGCCGCCGCCCAGGTCCACACGATCAAGACATACGGTCCGGACCGCGTCGCCGGCTTCTCCCCGATCCCGGCGATGTCGATGGCCTCCTTCGCGGCCGGCGCCCGCTACACGTCGCTGATCGGCGGCACGCTGCTGTCGTTCTACGACTGGTACGCCGACCTCCCCATCGCCTCCCCGCAGGTCTTCGGCGACCAGACCGACGTGCCCGAGGCCGCCGACTGGTGGAACGCCGGCTACCTGATCATGTGGGGCTCCAACATCCCCGTGACCCGCACACCCGACGCGCACTTCCTGACCGAGACGCGCTACAACGGCGCCAAGGTCGTCGCGGTCAGCCCCGACTACGCCGACAACGTCAAGCACGCCGACGAGTGGCTTTCCCCGCACCCCGGCACCGACGGGGCGCTGGCGATGGCCATGGGGCACGTCATCCTGCGCGAGTTCCTGATCGACCGCGAAGTGCCGTACTTCCAGGACTACCTGCGCAAGTTCACCGACGCGCCGTTCCTGGTGACCTTGCGCAAGCACGAGCACGGTCTCGTCCCGGACGGGTTCCTGACCGCCGCCGACCTGGGCAGCGAGGAGGAGAACGCCGAGTTCAAGACCGTACTTCTGGACCGGGCCACTGGTGATCCGGTGGTCCCCGGCGGCTCGCTCGGCTTCCGGTGGGGGGAGGCCGGGCGAGGCCGCTGGAACCTCGACCTGGGCGAGACCGTGCCCGAGTTGAGCCTGATCGACCGCGCTGAGGACACCGTCGAGATCGCCCTTCCCCGCTTCGACGAGGGCAGCACGGAGGGCGGCTCGGTCATGGTGCGCGGTGTGCCCGTGCGGCGCGTCGGCGGGCGCCTGGTCACCACGGTCTTCGACCTGATGCTGGCGCAGTACGGGGTGGCCCGGCCGGGTCTGCCCGGCCGGTGGCCGTCGTCGTACGAGGACGCGTCCGAGCCCTACACCCCGGCCTGGCAGGAGACGATCACGTCGGTGCCGGCCGAGCAGGCGGCCCGGATCGCCCGGGAGTTCGCCCGCAACGCCGAGCGCACCAACGGCCGTTCCATGATCGCGATGGGGGCTGGCACCAACCACTGGTTCCACTCCGACACCATCTACCGCGCGTTCCTGGCGCTGACGACGATGACCGGCTGCCAGGGCGTCAACGGCGGCGGCTGGGCGCACTACGTCGGCCAGGAGAAGGTCCGCCCGGTCACCGGGCAGCAGCACCTGTCGTTCGCCTTCGACTGGCAGCGGCCCACCCGCCACATGGCCGGCACGTCGTACTGGTACCTGAACTCCGACCAGTGGCGCTACGAGGCGTTCGGGCCGGACGAGCTGGCCTCCCCGCTGGGCGAAGGGCGGTTCAAGGGCAAGGGGTTCGCCGACTGCCTGGCGCAGGCGGTGCGGCTGGGCTGGACGCCCGGCCACCCCGGCTTCAACCGCAACCCGCTCGACCTGACGGACGAGGCGGCACGGGCCGGTCGGCCGGTCGCCGACTACATCGTCGACGAGCTGAAGTCCGGGCGACTGCGGTTCGCCGTGGAGGACCCCGACGACCCGGCCAACTTCCCGCGCGTGCTGACGGTCTGGCGGGCGAACCTGCTGGGGTCCTCCGGCAAGGGCAACGAGTACTTCCTGCGCCATCTGCTGGGCACCGATGCGGCGGTCCGCTCCGAGGAGACGCCGCCCGAGGGGCGTCCGAAGGAGGTGGTCTGGCATGAGGAGGCCCCCGAGGGCAAGCTCGATCTGCTGGTCTGCATGGACTTCCGGATGACGTCGACCGGGCTGATGGCTGACGTGGTCCTGCCCGCGGCGACCTGGTACGAGAAGGACGACCTCTCCAGCACGGACATGCACCCGTTCGTGCACGCCTTCACCCCGGCCATCGCCCCGCCCTGGCAGGCTCGCACCGACTACGACACGTTCCTGACGATCGCCGACCGGTTCAGCGAACTGGCGGCCGAGCACCTCGGCACCCGCACCGACGTCCTCGCCGTGCCGCTCACCCACGACACACCGGACGAACTCGCCCAGCCGGGCGGGACGGTACGGGACTGGAAGGCCGGCGAGTGCGAGCCGATACCCGGGCGGACCATGCCGAAGCTGGCGGTCATCGAACGGGACTACGCCGCGATCGCACAGAAGATGCGCGCCGTCGGCCCGCTGCTCGACACCCTGGGCACCACCACCAAGGGCATCACCGTCCACCCCGACCGGGAGATCGACGAGCTGCGGCACCGCAACGGCACCGTCCAGGAGGGAATCGCCGCCGGGCGTCCCTCCTTGGCCACCGCGAGCGACATGTGCGAGGCGATCCTGGCCCTGTCCGGCACCACCAACGGGCGCCTCGCCACCGAGGGATTCCGCGAGATGGAGCGGCAGACCGGCAGCGAGGGGCTCGTCGAGCTCGCCGCCGAGCGGGAGGCGGAGCGGATCACCTTCGCCGACACCCGCACCCAGCCCCGCGCCGTGATGACCTCCTACGAGTGGTCCGGCTCGGAGACCGGCGGGCGCCGCTACTCCCCGTTCGTCATCAACACCGAGCACAAGAAGCCCTGGCACACCCTCACCGGCCGCCAGCACTTCTTCGTCCAGCACGACTGGATGACCGAACTCGGCGAGCAACTCCCCGTCTACCGGCCGCCGTTGAACACGCCCCGGCACTACGGCGACGAGCAGCTGCACGAAGGCGGCCGGGCGGAGGTCACCGTCCGCTATCTCACCCCGCACTCAAAGTGGTCCATCCACTCCAACTACCAGGACAACAAGTACATGCTCGACCTGTCCCGCGGCGGACCCACGATCTGGATGTCCACGGAAGACGCCGAGAAGATCGGAGTCAAGGACAACGAGTGGATCGAGGCGTACAACCGCAACGGCGTGGTGGCGGCACGGGCGGTGGTCACGCACCGCATGCCCGAGGGCACGGTGTACATGTACCACGCCCAGGACCGCAACGTGAACGTCCCGAAGACCGAGGTCAGCGGCAAGCGCGGCGGCATCCACAACTCGCTGACCCGGCTGCTGCTCAAGCCCACCCATCTCGCGGGCGGCTACGCCCAGTTCACCTACGCCTTCAACTACTACGGCCCGACCGGCAACCAGCGCGACGAGGTCACCGTCATCCGCCGCCGTAGCCAGCAAGTGGAGTACTGACATGCGCGTGATGGCCCAGATCGCGATGGTGATGAACCTCGACAAGTGCATCGGCTGCCACACCTGCTCGGTCACCTGCAAGCAGACGTGGACCAACCGCACCGGTGTCGAGTACGCCTGGTTCAACAACGTCGAGACCAAGCCCGGCGTCGGCTACCCCCGCCGCTACGAGGACCAGGAACACTGGAAGGGCGGCTGGACGCTCGACAAGCGCGGACGTCTCGTCCTGCGCTCCGGCGGCCGGGTCAAGCGACTGTTGTCGCTGTTCTCCAACCCGGACCTGCCCTCCATCGAGGACTACTACGAGCCGGTCACCTACGACTACGACAACCTCGTCAACGCCCCCGCCCAGAAGGACATCCCGGTCGCCCGCCCCCGCTCGGTCCTCACCGGCAGGCCCACTGCGATCACCTGGGGAGCCAACTGGGAGGACGGCCTCGGCGGCGCACCGGAGCACGCCGGCGCCGACCCCAATCTGTCCGGGGCCTGGGCGGAGAAGGTGAAGTTCGAGTTCGAGCAGACCTTCCTCTTCCACCTGCCCCGGCTGTGCGAGCACTGCCTCAACCCGGCCTGCGTGTCGGCCTGTCCGTCGGGCGCGATGTACAAGCGGGTCGAGGACGGCATCGTCCTGGTCGACCAGGACCGCTGCCGGGGCTGGCGGATGTGCGTGACGGCGTGCCCGTACAAGAAGGTGTACGTCAACCACGCCACCGGCAAGGCCGAGAAGTGCACCTTCTGCTTCCCGCGCATCGAGGCCGGACAGCCCACCGTCTGCTCCGAGACGTGCGTCGGCCGCCTGCGCTACCTCGGCCTGCTCCTCTACGACGCCGACCGCGTCGGTGAGGCGGCGGCCACCCCGGGCGAGAAGGACCTGCTGGATGCCCAGCGCGGTGTCTTCCTCGACCCGCACGACCCTGAAGTACGCGCCGCTGCACGGGAGTCCGGAATCCCCGAGGACTGGCTGGAGGCGGCCCGCCGCTCGCCCGTGTACGACCTGGTCATGCGCTACAGGGTGGCGCTGCCGCTGCACCCGGAATACCGGACGATGCCCATGGTCTGGTACGTCCCCCCGCTCTCCCCCGTCCTCGACGCCGTCGACGCGGCGGGCGGCAACCAGGACGACCCCGACCACGTCTTCGCCGCCGTCACCCGGCTGCGCATCCCCCTCGAATATCTGGCGGAGCTGTTCACCGCCGGCGACACCGATGTGGTCGCCGGCGTGCTGATGAAGCTCACGGCGCTCCGCTCGTACATGCGTGAACGCACCCTCGGCGAGTCCGGCGACGAGACGGCGCTGAAGGCGGTCGGGCTCACTGCCCGCGAGGCGGAGGACCTGCACCGGCTGCTGGCCGTCGCCAAGTACAAGGACCGCTACGTCGTCCCCGCAGCCCACAAGGAGGACGCCGCCGCCCTGATCGCCATGGAGAACCGCTGCCCGGTCGAAACGTCCGGCGAAGCCGAGCCCCGCAAGGTCATGCTCGGCATCCCCACCCTGCGCCGCAACACCACTGCCGGAGGACGTCCGTGAGCCTGCTGCCCTCAACGATTCCCGCTCTCGTCCGCACCCGCGTCCGGGCAGCCGTTCGCCGCCCGGCTCGCCTCACACCCGAGGAGACGGCGGGCCGAGCGCTGACACTGCGGCTCGTATCGCTGCTCCTGCAGTACCCGGACGTGGAACTGACCGCAGTCCGGCCGGAGTTGACGACCGTGGCGGAGGCCCTGCCGGCCACGCCCGCGGCGGAGCACCTGGCCCGGTTCACCGACTGGTTCGCCGCACAGGATCCCGAGGCGCTGGAGCGGCACTACGTCGAGATGTTCGACCTGCGCCGCAAGAGCAGTCTCTACCTCACCTACTATCTGCACGGCGACACTCGCCGCCGCGGCATGGCCCTGCTCACCCTCAACCAGCGCTACCGCGCCGCGGGCTGGGACACCGACGGCGGTGAACTGCCCGACCACCTGCCCGTCGTGCTGGAGTTCGCCGCCCTGGCGGGTCCGGGCGGCGGCGAGGCACCGCTGCGCCAGCACCGTCGTGGTCTGGAGCTGATCCACCGGGCGCTGACCGACGCCGACTCCCCGTACCGGCACGTCCTGGCCGCGCTGCTCACCCTGCTGCCGCCGCCCACCGAGTCCGACCGCGCGGCGGTGGCCCAGCTGGTCGCCGAGGGCCCGCCGAACGAGGAGGTCGGCCTCGACCCCTACGGCACCTACGGCGAGGGGGAGTTCGCCCCTCCGGGCGCCTTCGTGCCGCCGATGCCCGCCCCTGCGACCCGTGTGCCGCCCGCTCCGACCAGCCGTACGGAAGGCCCCCGATGAACGCCGTACCGACCCCCTTGGCCGCCGCGTCTACGGGCGGTGCCGATCTCCTCCTGTGGGTCGCCATCCCCTACATCTGCCTGGCGGTGTTCGCGGTGGGGCATGTGTGGCGCTATCGCCAGGACCAGTTCGGCTGGACCTCCCACACCAGCCAGCTCCTCGAACACCGCTGGCTGCGCTGGGGCAGCCCGCTGTTCCACCTGGGCGCGTTCATGGTGATCGCCGGGCATGTCGTGGGCCTCGCCGTGCCCGCCTCCTGGACCGAGGCGGCCGGTATCACCGAGCACACGTACCACACCACGGCCGTCTGGGCGGGCTCGGTGGCCGGCGTCGCCATGGTCACCGGCCTGGGCATGCTGTGCGCCCGGCGGCTGCTGACCCGCCGGATCCGGCTCGGCACCGACCGCAGTGACAAGCTGCTCTTCCCGCTGCTGGCCGCGACCGTACTGCTGGGCATCTCCGCCACGGCCGCGCACAACGTCTTCGGCCCCGGCTACGACTATCGCGAGACCGTCTCTGTCTGGTTCCGAGGCATCTTCGCCCTCCAGCCGAGACCCGAGTCGATCGCTGGCGCCCCGCTGCTGTTCCAGCTCCACGCTCTCAGCGCCTGCCTGCTCTTCGCGGTCTGGCCGTTCACCCGACTGGTGCATGTGTGGAGCGTCCCGATCGGGTACCTGGCCCGGCCCTACCTGGTCTACCGGAAGCGGACCGTGCCGGCAGCCGACTCGACCGTGCGACTGCACAGCCGGACGACCCGTTCCGGGCGGCGCGCCGCATGATCCACCCGCCGACCCGCACACCGGATGCCACGACCGTACGGACCACGCAGGGATCGGGAGCGAGCCGCGGCACCGGCCTGGTGCTTCTCCTGACCGGTGCCCTGGGCTGGCTGGCCTCCTTCCAGCTCGCTGTGGACGACTGGCGGCTGCTCAAGGACCCCTCCTATCAACCGCCATGCAACATCAGCCCAGTGGTGAGCTGCGGCAGCGTCATGTCCAGCCCTGAGGGGAGTGTGTTCGGCTTCCCCAACATGCTGCTCGGTCTGGGCGCGTTCGCCGCCGTCGCCGTTCTGGGTGCCGCCGTGCTCACCGGCGCGCGTCTGCACCGGCGGCTGTGGCTCGCGCTGGCCGCTGGGGCGTTGGCGGGGGTCGTGTTCGTGCACTGGCTGATCGTGCAGTCGCTGTACGAGCTGAACAGGATCTGCCCCTACTGCGCCGTCGTCTGGGTCGTCACCATCGCCCTCTTCTGGTGCGTGGCCCTGCACTGCGTCAACCACGGGATCGTTCGGGTCCCCCACAGTGTCCTCGCACTCCTGCGGGAGACGCACTGGATACTGCTCGGCGGCTGGTACGGGGTGATCGCCCTGCTCGTGCTCACCCGGTTCTGGGCGTACTGGAGCAGCCTGGTGTGACGCCACCACACCGCTTCGCCGATCAGCCACAGACCACACGCATGCAAGGAACAGCCCTCATGGACGACGTACTGGCGGAGTGGACCGCCTGGTCGGATACGCGGCGGGTCGTGCCGAGGGTGGTCCCCACGCGGTAGTGGCCGCAGCCCGTCGCGCGGGAGAACTCGCGGCCGGATGGGCCGCCGAGGAAGGCCGCCGTCCAAGCGCGTCAGGGACACCCGGCGGCGCCCGTCAGCACCGGCCCGCAGGGCCCTACCGGTCGGGACCTTCGGCCCCCGCGCTCGGACGGCACTCGGAGTTAGGTTCACCTAAGTAGAGATCGGTGTGCGCAGAGAGCGAGGCACGAACATGGCATCGACGGACCCTCGGGCCCTCCACGATCGAATCCCGGTACCCGGCGACGGACTGGACGCCGCCCGTATGCCCGGCCACTGGCTGCTGGCCCGCCTGGGCAAGCGGGTGCTCCGCCCAGGCGGCCTGGAGCTGACCCGCTGGATGCTGGACACGCTGGACATCCGCGGCGACGACCGGGTGGTCGAGCTCGCCGCGGGGCTCGGGACCACGGCCCGGCTCACCCTCGAACGTGCCCCGGCCGCCTACACCGCCGTGGACCGCGACCCCGCCGCCGTGGCACAGCTGCGCACCCTCACTGCATCGGGGCCCACCGAGGTGGCCGTAGTGCGAGCGGACGCTGTCCAGACCGGTCTGCCGTCCGGCAGCGCCACCGTGGTGTACGGGGAGGCCATGTTGACCATGCAGCCCGAGCCCGCGAAACGCCGCATCATACGAGAGGCACGTCGGCTGCTCGCCGACACCGGTGGCCGGTACGGCATCCATGAGATGTGCCTGCTTCCCGAGGACCTCGACCCCGAACACGCCGAGGAGATCGCAAGGGATCTGAGCGAGACCATCCACGTCGGCGCACGTCCGTTGACCCCGTCCGGCTGGGTCGGCCTGTTTGCCGCCGAGGGCTTCACGGTCACCGCCCGCCGGCGAACGCCGATGGCCCTGCTCGAACCGCGCCGCCTCATCGCCGACGAAGGGTTCACACAGACGCTGGGCATCGCCGGCCGGGCCCTGCGCGACCCGGCGGCCCGGCGCCGAGTCCTGGAGATGCGCCGCGTCTTCCGCCGCCACCAGACCCACCTCGGCGCCATCAGCCTCATCGGCACCCCCACCACGTCGACTTCCTGAGGAGACCCGCATGTCCGCCACCGTGATCCCCGACCTGACCGCCGAACTGCCCCTGGCCGAGGACGGCACCCTCAGCCGCGTTCTGTACCGCGACGACCGGCTTCGCGTGGTCGGCTTCGCGTTCGCCGCCGGACAGGAGCTGACCGAACACACCTCGGCCCTGCCGGTCGTCATCCAGGTCGTCCAGGGCCGCCTCGAGCTCGTTCTGGGCGACGAGAGGACCGAGGCGACGCCCGGCAGTTGGATCCACCTGCCGGCCCGGCTGCCGCACACCGTGCGCGCCACCGAACCCACCGTCATGCTGCTGACCATGCTGCCCGCAACGAGCTCGGCTGCCCCGGACAGCACCGGCGGCAGCTGACCGGATCAGCCGTCTGCACGGGACCGGCAGCAGCATCGGCCAACTCAAGGAGCAGAACTCGATGAGGAGGCGCTTGGCCGCAGCCCCGGTCCACGAGCCACGAGCCACGAGCCACGAGCCACGAGGTCACGGTCGCGAACGCCTCGCCACCGTCGGATACTCACTCTGCTCATTACCCAGCTCGGTGCACGTATGCCGGTGCGCCGGTTCCAGGCGCAGACCGATACGTCCGGCAGGCACCGGCCTTGCCCAGGGGTCTTTCCGTACGTGCCCGTGAACAGCCCTTGTCCGCATACAGCCGACGCGCCTTATGACTCAGCCAGCCGCAGCCGGCGAACTCCCCGATGACCATCAGCGGGCGAGCCCAGCCGAAGTTTTGGGTGATCGCGCTCTGTCTTCCTCGCAGAACCAGCCAGCCCCAGCCGCAGTCGGCTGGGGCTGATCATGATTGCTCGCTGCACGGTGAACCGCGGGAATCAGCCCTCGGCGTGGGCGAGCCACAGGTCGGGGCCGAAGACCTCGTAGCGGATGTGGCGGGCGGGGATACCGATCTGGAGGAGCTGGGCGCGAACTGCGCGCATGAAGGGGAGCGAACCGCAGAGATACACATTTGCGTCAGCCGGCAGGGCCAGGCCATCGAGGTGCATCAGGCCGGCGTGGGAGCCGGGTTCCTCGGTCGCGTCCTGTTCGTACCAGAACTCCGCGTGCGCATCCGGCAGTTGCTTCACCAGGCGTCGGGCCTCGTCGCGCAGGGCGTGATCGGCCGGGGTGCGGTCGGCGTGCAGCATCCACACCTGCCGCGATGAGCCCGTGGCGGCGAGGTGTTCGAGCATGCCGACGATCGGGGTGCAGCCGATGCCGGCGGAGACCAGCACGAGCGGGGTGTCGGCGTCGTCGAGGACCACGTCTCCGAACGGTGCCGACAGGGTGAGCTCGTCGCCGGCTCGTACGCTGCGGTGCAGCTGGTTGGAGACCTCGCCTTCGGGGGCGTCGGCGATGCTCGGCACCCGCTTGACGGTGATGCGGCGCAGGCGGTCGCCGGGGGCGTTGGACAGGCTGTACTGGCGGGTCTGGTGGATGCCGTCGGGCATGGTCACCTTGACGCTGACGTACTGGCCGGCGCGCGCCTGGGGCAGGAGGCCGTCGTCGGCCGGGCGCAGCAGGAACGACGCCACGTCGGGGGTTTCCTCCCGCCGCTCCACCACGGTCCACTGGCGCCACGGCTTGCGCGGGTCCACCTGCGCTTCCTGGTAGAGGCGGGCCTCCTGAGCTATCAGGGCACCGGCCATCAGCCAGTACACCTCGTCCCAGGCGGCGGCCACCTCCGGTGTGACCGCCTCACCGAGTACATCGCCGATGGCGCGGAAGAGGTACTTGTGGACGATCGTGTACTGGTCCTCGGTGACGCCGAGCGCGGCGTGCTTGTGGGCGATGCGGGCAAGGAGGTCGTCCGGGCGCGCGTCGGGGTTGGCCAACAGGGCCTGGGCGAAGCTCGCAATGGAACCAGCCAGAGCCTGGCGCTGCTCGCCGCTGGCCTGGTTGCCGCGGTTGAACAGGCCGTCCAGAAGTTCGGGCTGGTCGGCGAACATGGAGCCGTAGAAGCGCGTGGTGATCTCGTCCAGGGCACCGCCTACGGCAGGCAGGGTGGCTCGAACGACAGCGGCCGACTCGGGCGAAAGCATGGAACTCCTCCGTGATGAATGCATGTAGAGGGACGGCGTTCACCGTCACAGCCGGGATCCGTCGGGCGTCCGACCGGCACATCGATCATCCGGCGGGGCAGTCACCTGGAATAGGGCCGAACCGCCCTGAGAACAGGGCCCGTCGGTCCGACCCTCGTGCACGGTGTGATGCAGATCGCAAACCGGCTGACCGGCCGACCGGTGCAAACCATCGCAGGTCCCGCACGCGATCGGCGGGACCCTGGGGCGAGCGCCGGCGCCGGTACTCAGATTGACGGGAGCGACACGGCCGGGTGGGCAGAGTCGTTTGCCGACTGGATCACCGAAGACCGCCGGCTGAGCCGGTCCGCCACCATGCGACGGGTGCGCCTCTCGCCCGGCGACGGCGGGATGTCACCGGACCTGGTGTCCCGGCTCGACTTTGCCGTCTCTTCCGGTTCGTTCCTCACCGAACTGATCGCGCGGTTCGGTGACTTCCGCGTACCACTCCCCCGTCAGGAGCGAACGCCCGCACGACTGGTGGTGGAGCGCAACGGAATCCGCGTCATCATCGAGGAGGGAACACCGCAGGACACAGCCCGCGTTTCACTGCCGTACGCGGCGTCGGCGGTCATCGAGCCGAGGGTGAGGAACGCGTAGTCGGTGTCCTCGATGTCGTACACGCCCGGCTGCCCGGCACGGTCGAGCCCTTCGGCTCACGTGGCGAGTACCCAGGCTCCGCAGGCGCACGTCCGATGCTGCCGTGAGAACGCCGTCCGTCACATCGTCCCGCGCTCCGGGAGCCGGCACCCAGCATCCGGCGGGGCATCGGAAGCTTTGTGGATCTCCAAGCAGTGGATCAGAAGACGTCAGCCGTCGCGGTGCTGACAGCTTGGTGCGCGATTGCCTGGGCGACGCGTTCGCGCGGAGCGGCACTGTCAAGCGTGCCGGGTAAGGCCGAACAGAGCGCCGGTGGGATCGCGCAGGACCACGTCTCCGTTGGAGTCGTGGCGAACCTCGGTCGCACCGAGCTGTCGGGCCTGCTTGGCGTCGGCATCGGGTCTGTTGCTGGCGAAACTGACCAGCCTGGCCACCCTCATGATCGTCACACTCGAAGGCGCCCACATCCTCTGCCGCGCAGCGGGTGGCATCGCGCCTTTCGACAGCGCCGCCACGGCCCTACTCTCCGCCCTCCCGAGCTCGGGTTGAAGGCCTCGCGGGCGTATGCGTACGGGCCGCCGCTGGCCGGCACCCGCTTCGACAGCGGCCCCGAAGGTCAGCGCCGGCGCGAGCGCGCCGAGGGGCACCGCGACGAACGCGACGAGGGAGATCGGCCCGTAGGGGGCGACGGCGGAGGGCAGGGCGAAGACTCCGGTGCCGATGATGCCGCCGATCACGAGCGCGGAGGCGGCGGGAAGGCCGAGCGCCGTCATGGCCGCTGTCCCCTTTCCGCCTCCTGTGGTTCCGGCATGGCTCAGGCTCCTTACGACCAGGGGGGATAAATCGACCCGCAGCTGATCCTTTTGCCCCTCAGCCGCGCGCAGTCAGCGGCCGCACGGCCCACGCGCGACCCCGATGGTCCCGCCGCCCTGGGCCTGGACAGCCCAACTCGTCTGGCTGCCGGTGCTCCTGGCCACAGGACATGGGCCGTTCGGTCCACAGCATGACCCGCCCAGCCCCATTGTCAGCACCGCGCTCGGCTCGACAATCGAGGGCAGGAGCTGCGGCCGGGCTCGCGACCCGCTGTCGACCGGCCGACGGTGCCATGTCCTTACGGCTCGATCGAGATGGGATGGTCACCCCCGGAGCCGCGAGGGCTTCCGCGTGAGCGTCGTGTTGGGGAGGGCACGATCCTCGCGCCACGGCCGCCGCCCCCGCCGGCACGGGGGGGGGCGGCGGCCGTCTTCGCTGCGTTCTGGCTCAGGGCCGGATGGCCCAACTCCGGACCTAATGGCCCCTCGCCCGGTCCGAGTCGCCCCCACACGCTGAACGTATCGGTTCGCACACCCCCACCGGGAGGCCGGCCATGAACACCCCGAGCATGCTGCGCGCGCTGCCCGCCCAGCACCGGCAACGGCTCATGCGTCTCGCCCGGGAGGTGTCGTTCCCGCAGGGGACACGCATCTTCAACGAAGGTGCGCATGCGGATCGGTTCTGGATCATCCGCACCGGCTCCATCGAGCTCGACACACACGTACCCGGCAAGCGTCACGCCATCATCGAGTCCCTCGGCCACAACGAACTCGTCGGACTGTCCTGGCTGTTCGCGGCGCACGTGTGGCAACTGGGCGCCACAGCGGCGACACCGGTGCGGGCCTATGAATTCGACGCCACGGCCGTGCGCTCCCTCTGCCAGGACGACCCGGCATTCGGCCAGGCCGTCACCCAGTGGGCCGGCGACGTGCTGGCCCACCGCCTCCGTGCCACCAGGACCCGGTTGCTGGATCTCTACGCCCCCTACGGCGCCGGAAGCGCCGTGTGAGCGGGCCGACACGACGTAGGAGTCACCGTGCACAGCACCCCGCACATCGTCAGCGACGTCATGTCCGACACGGTCGCCGCCGTCGGCCGACGGGCCGCCTTCAAGGAGATCGTGCAGCTCATGCAGGACTGGAAGGTCAGCGCGCTGCCCGTCCTCGAGGGCGAGGGCCGCGTGGTCGGCGTCGTCTCCGAGGCCGACCTGCTGCTGAAGGAGGAGTTCCGCGACAGCGACCCCGACCGAGCCACCCAGATGAGCCGTCTCGACGACCTGGCCAAGGCCGGCGGCCTCACCGCTGAGGACCTCATGACCTCCCCCGCCCTCACCGTCCACGCGAACGCGACACTCGCCCAGGCCGCACGGACCATGGCGCACGCCAAGGTCAAGCGCCTGCCCGTCGTCGACGACGTCGGCATGCTGCAGGGCATCGTCAGCCGTGCGGACCTGCTGAAGGTCTTCCTGCGAGAGGACGAGGAGATCGCCGAGGAGGTCCGGTGGGAGGTCGTGGCGCACCTCTTCCCTGCGCCGGTGTCAGCCGTGCGGGTGGAGGTGCGGAACGGCGTCGTGAAACTCACCGGCCACGCCCGGGACACCTCCCTGGTCCCGGTGGCCGCCCGCCTGGTCCGGGCCGTCGAGGGCGTGGTCGACGTGGAGTTCGAGCTGACGCGTTCCGAAGGCGCGAGGGAGTCAACCGCCGTTCCCGCGAACAGCGGCGAGAACCTGTCTCCGGCCTGATCGGCAACTCCTCGCGGAACAGCAGGATCCGCGGCGGGCCGTACTAACCCGCTGTCACGGGCGCCCACCATGTCAGCGTGGTTCCGCCGCCCATTGGGCTGACCCACTCCAGCCTTCCGCCCAGTTGCTCCGCTCGCTCAGCCATGTTGCGCAGGCCGCTGCGGCGGCCGTCGGGCGCAATACCCACGCCGTTGTCGGTGACCGTCAGCCGCACCTCTCGCCCGTCGGTCACGAGCGCGACCTCGGCGCGGTCGGCGTGCGCGTGGCGGGCGACGTTGGTCAGGGACTCCGACAGGACGGCCACCACATGATCGGCGATCTCCTTCGGCACCTCGGTGTCCAGCAGGCCCTCCATGCGCACGCCGGGTGCGAAGCCAAGCACCGGTGCGCCCTCGCCGACCGCCCGCACCACACGCGCTCGCAAGCCGGCACCGGAGGCGCCGTCGACACGCGACTGTAGACCGAAGATCGCCGATCTGATGATCTTGATGGTCTCGTCGAGGTCGTCCACCGCCCGCAGGACGCGCTCGGATGCCTCCGCATGCTCGATGAAGCGGCCCGCGCTCTGCAGGGTCATACCGGTGGCGAACAGCCGCTGGATGGCCAGGTCGTGCAGGTCCCTGGCGATGCGGTCGCGATCCTGGAGCACAGCGATCTGCTCGGCGTCCTTGCGGCGTTCGGCCAGCTCCATGGCGACCGCGGCCTGGGCTGCGAAGCCCTGCAACGGCTCGGTCTCCTTCTCGGAGAACACGGTCTGGCCCGCAGCACGGACCAGCAGTACGACGCCTCGTACCCCGTCACCGGAGCCAATGGGAACGGCCACGGCTGGACCGAGCCCGGTGAAGCGCGACGCGGCAGGCGAGGCATCCTCGCGGTCCTCGGACCGAAAGACCCCTGCCTCGCCGCGGGACACATCCGGGTTGGTGACCGGTGAGGCGCTGGAGAAGGCCCGTCCCATCAGGTTGTCGTCCGCAGGCAGGACAAGACCGCGGTGCGCCTCGGCCTCGTGTCCCAGGGCGAGCTCCACGGTGAGCGCGTCGGTGCCCTCCATCGGTACCGCGACCGCTGCCAGCGCCGCAGAGGTGATCTCCCTCGCGCGTTCGGCGATCAGCCCGAGGACCTCGCCGCGGTCGCTGCCGGACATGAGACTGTGGGTGATCTCCGCGCTCGCTTGCAGCCAGCGTTCACGCAGCCGGGACTCCTCGTAGAGGCGGGCGTTGTCGATGGCCACACCGGCCGCCACCGCCAGCGTCGACAGGACCGACTCGTCCTCTTCGTCGAACTGTGCCCCGCCGCGCTTCTCTGTCAGGTAGAGGTTGCCGAAGACCTGGTCGCGCACCCGGATCGGGACCCCGAGGAAGGTGTTCATCGGGGGGTGGTGAGGCGGGAAGCCGTACGAAGCGGAATGCTTCGAGAGCCTGGCCAGGCGCAGGGGCTCGGGGTGCCGGATCAGCTCTCCGAGGATGCCGTGGCCGTCCGGGTAGGGGCCGATCTGCGCGATCTGCTCCTCGCTGACGCCGACCGTGAGGAACTCGGACAGCCTCTTGCCGTCGGGTCCGATCACGCCCAGGGCCGCGTACTCGGCCTCCACCAGGACCGCCGCGGCCTCCACGATGCTGCGCAGCGCCTGCTCAAGGTCCAGCTCCCGGCCGACCGAGAGCACCGCTTCCAGCAGGCTGTGCACCCGGTCGCGGGTGCCGCGGGCCGCGTCCAGCCGGGCCTGGAGCTCCTCCAGCAGCTCGTCCAGCCGCAGCTGGGGCATTCGAACGCGAGCGCCCTCGGAGCCTCCCACCAGTGATTCCTCCACGCCCTCAGCCCACCAAGGGCTGACCGTCCTTGTCCGGGCCAGGCTATCGGCCCACGACAGGAAGCGGTACGAGATCACACTCACTGGCCAAGGGGAGAAGGACTCAAAGCGACAGAGGACGGGGCAAGGGGAACGCCTGGCAGGCTGAGCGTCGAACCGCAGAGCCCAACGACACCACGTCACCGGAAACGGCCGGTCGGCACGTCAAGCCGAAGGCCTGAGGCAGCCCCGGCGTCTCAGTGCCGTTCCTGCCGCTGCCGGTCCTGGACCTGGGTGGCGATGACCGCGGCCTGGATACGGCGCTCGACGCCGAGCTTGGCCAGCAGACGGGAGATGTGGTTCTTCACCGTCTTCTCGGCCAGGTACAGCCGCTGACCGATCTGGCGGTTGGTCAGACCCTCACCGATCAGAGCCAGGATCTCCCGCTCCCGCTCGGTCAGGCCCTGCAGTCCGTCCGGCTGCTCCTCCTCCTGCTGCTGGCCACCGCGCAGCCGGGCCATCAGCTTGGTGGTGGCGCTGGCATCGAGCAGGGACTGTCCGCCGGCCACGGTGCGAACGGCGGACACCAGGTCCGAGCCCTGGATCTGCTTCAGGACGTATCCAGAGGCGCCCGCCATGATCGAGTCCAGCAGGGCTTCCTCGTCGTCGAAGGAGGTCAGCATGAGGCAGGCGAGTTCGGGCATGCGTGACCGGAGTTCCCGGCACACGGTCACGCCGTCGCCGTCGGGCAGACGTACATCCAGCACCGCCACCTGCGGGCGCAACGCGGGAACCCGCACCAGGGCCTGCTCCACCGTGCCGGCCTCGCCGATCACCTCGATGTCCGGCTCGTCGTTCAGCAGGTCGCGCACCCCGCGCCGGACCACCTCGTGGTCGTCCAGCAGAAAGACCCGGATCGGGTTGCCGGCGCCGGGCTGCTCGCTGTCCGCCATCAAACTGCTCCCTGGTTCCGCGTTGCGTACCGATGTCCGCTCGTGGACATGACCGGCCCTCCGTACCGGGATCCTTTCTCGTATCCGGGCCGAAGGACCAGGGCCGGTAGGCCCTGTTGTCCACCCCTAGTGTCCCCGACCATGAGATACCCCTGCCGCCTGGGTGCGACGGTGACGAGGAAACGGCCGCTGATCGAATCGACCAGGCCGTGGGCCTGCACGGCGTACCCGCCGCCGGCGGGGCGGCGGCGCCGCCGTAGCCCCCACGGCCCATCAGCCGGGTCGGCGCATGTGCGCACCACCGCTGACCTGACGTCCCGGCGGTGAACGTCATCACGCGACCGCCGGGACGAAGACGGCTCAGGCCTCTGCCGCGAACCCCACGAACCGCGACCACTCCTCGCGCCCGACGGCGAAGTGAGGTCGCGTCACATCCTTGGAGTCCCGTACGCAGATGGCCTGTTCGGTGACGGCGACCTCAACACAGCTGTCGCCCTGGCTGCCGCTGTAGCTGGACTTGAACCAGGCGAGTTCCGTCGTGCTCATAGCTCTCCTCGCAGTCGCTCCAGCAGGCCCCGCGAGTCTTCGGGGTTCAGGGCCTGCGAGCGCAGTTTGTCATAGCGCTGGTAGAGGAGGCTCACCTCTTTCGCGTCGCTGATCAGGCGTCCGTTCTGCTGCCCTTCCGAGTAGGCGAGCCGACGACGCTCCGGTGTCTCCAGAAGCTGCACGGGCCCGTCCAGACATGCATGCAACCCCGCTTCCAACGGAACGAGCTGAAGCGTCACATTTCGCGGTGCGCTGTGTTCCAGCACATGGTCGAGCATGGCCCGCATCTGCTCCACGTTCCAGAACCTCCGCCGGAACACGTGCTCCTCGACGATGAAGCTGAACGGCACGGTCGGCCGCTCGTAGAGCATCCGCTGCCTCTCCATCCGGACGGCGAGCAGGGTCTCCAGCTCGTCGTCCGTGATCACCGGAATGGTGCCCTCGAACACCGCCCGCGCATACCCCTCCGACTGCAACAGCCCCGGCACCAGCCTGCACTCGTACGTGCACAGGCTCACCGCCGCCTTCTCCAGCCGGGCCCACCGTCGGAACCAGGCCGCCAGCCCCGCCTCGCCCCGCGTCAGGTGCCCGGCCGCCTTCCGCAGCGCGCCCGTGTTGCCCAGCGCCTCCTCAGCCCGCTCCACGAAGGACTCGTCGGGCATCCGGCGTCCCAACTCCACCGACTCCACGGTGTGTTTGGAGAACCGGACGCGCGCCCCGAAGTCCACCCGGCTGAGCCCCGCGTGCTCGCGCAGGGCCTGGACGACCGCCCCGAACGTCCGCAGACTGTCGGAGGGGTCGGGCTCGCGCTCCCAGTCGCATGCCGTCACGCCAGTGCTGTCCGTCATACGCGGCCACCTCCAGGTGCGTACGTCCTCTGCGGTTTCTCCGCGATCGACAGCACCCAGAGTGACGGCAAGATCCTTGTACCGTCCACAGAACGTGCCCGTACGCTGACGCAGCGTACGGGCCGCGCTACTGGAACACGCCCCCGCACGCCCGTCACGGTTGCCCCATGCACGCCTCTACGCCCCAATCCTGCGCTACCGTACGCACGTTCGCGCAGCGTCTCTCCTCCACGCGCCGCGGTGCCCGTCTCGCCCGGCTCCTGGCCGTGGAACGGCTGACCGCCTGGGAGACGTCACCCCACGTCATCGAGCGGGCCGAACAGGTCGTCGCGGAACTGGCGGCGAACGCGGCGCTGCACGGCCGCGTCCAGGGCCGTGACTTCCTGCTGGCCCTGACGCTGGACGACGCGGCCGGCACCCTGCGCATCGCGGTCAGCGACATGCGGGGCGAGCGCCCGCCCGCGATCCCCCCGGAGCGGGGGCCGGACCACGAGTCGGGCCGCGGGCTGCTCCTGGTCGACGCCCTGGCCGACCGCTGGGGCACGGAGCCGTTCCCGCCCTCGGGCAAGACCGTCTGGGCCGAGATCAGCGACCGTGGAGTGAATGTCGTTCCGTCGGCCGAGTGAGTCAGGCGGGGGCGCGCGGGTGCCGGCCGCGCTCCCCCACGGGCTGGGCACACGGCCACGCGTGATCCGCACGGCACAATGGACGCCGTGAGCGACAACAGCACGGATCTCGCCGATCTCCTGGGTATGCAGGAGTCCGCGTCCCTTGAGTTCAAACGCACCGCGAAACGCGAGGGGAAACGCGGAGACGCCATCGGAAACGCGGTGTGCGCCATGGCCAACGATCTGTGCGGCCACGGGGGTGGCGATGTCCTCATCGGTGTGGACGACAAGGGTCATCTGTCGACGACGTCGACGTGAGCGATCGCGCGCTCCTTCAGCTCAGCGACCTGCGAGACGACGGACGCATCCGACAGCACCCCGAGCGCCCAGCGCCGCCAGACGACGGTGTCGTCCCGACGGACCCGCGCCCGCACCGAGCGAAGCCGCTGAAAACTCCCGTCCGCGCGCCGTGTCAGGAACTCCAGCCGCGCGTGGCCGCGTTGGGCGACCGCCAGCAGCGCGCACAGGTCGAAGGCGCTGTCCGGGGCGTAGTCGATCTCGATGCCGGGTTCGGGGTACCACTCCTCGTGCTCGTCTCCCAGGCCCTCGAACCCGAACAGGTCGGTCAACAGGCTCTGGGTCGCCGTGCCGGTCCTGACCCGCACGACGGACGTCGACGGCTTCCCGGAGTAGGCCAGCGCGGCCGCCCGCTCCTCCCGGGAGGTGACGACGCGGTACCAGATCGAGGTTAGGGCATATGCCCATCGCGTAGAACTTCCTGGGCCTCTTCCAAAGCCTCACTGGAGACGCGCCGCAATTCGCCGTCAAATCGCGAGATCGAAAGATTGAGGAACTCAATTACTTCGTGTGACGAGTCAGCCAACTGAGGAATCAGGAAGCAGACCTCCCGGAAAAGCTGAACGTCCCTCCCGTCGGCCTCCCGGAGAATCTCCGGGAGGAGATCAAGGATTCTCTTCCTGCAGTACTCGGAAACGTCCACCCGGACTCCACCAACAGCCACCTGGAGTCCCGGAGACCTGGCGTTGAGGATCGACTCAAGCAAGGCGATGGAGTCGGAACTGAAACCCCCTCCGGACTCTACGTGCTCCGCGATGATGTCGACACACGGGGCAGCGGCGCTATACAGATGCCCCTGATTGGCGACCTCGCAGTAGAGTAGCCCGCCTGCGCGTTTGCGCTCCTCCGCATCGCGCCCGAGCAGTCGCCCAAGGTGCTGTCGAAGTTGATTCGAAGGCACACTCAGGCTAGTAAGGGATTCCCAGTCCCACTCTTCGGATATTTTCACTCCAGATCACTCTCCCATTCAGTTCCAGGAGCGAACTGATCGCGAGTGGTTCTGCTCTCGCAACGCTGACACACAGGGGCAGGGGTTCGCTTCAACGGGCGAAGCGGCACGCTGTAGACGATGTCTTCCGGGTTCGCGCCTCTGGCGACAAGATCGGCTCGGCACATATCTTCCGCACAGAAGGCCCCGTCTCCGGTCCTCTTCATGCCTACTGCTACGTTCCCGGTTTTCCGGTCGACCGCGGCAGACCCCATTGCGAATTCGCGAATCTTGGAGCGAGACATTGTTGAATGCATTTCGTCGAGTTTGGCGGCCAGTGCCCGGTTTGCCTTCTCTGAGGCTTCGCCGTAGCTGAGCTTACAATTGTGGACGAGCGTCGATGTCCCGCCCGCCGCCACGTAGTACGTGTGCGCCGTGTCGACCGTCAGGTTGTAGACCGCTGCCTGCTGTGTCCAGGCGCTGACCGCGTCGACCTGGACCCACGTGCCGGAGCCGGTCTGGAGCCACTGGCCGGGCTTGAGCTCGCCGGCCTTCAGCCACTTCTTCAGGTCCGGCACCCAGAAGGGGTGGCCCTCGGTCGCGGTGATCGTGTCGGTGGCGGCGCCCTTGTCGCCGTCCGTGTCGATCGTGAGCTTGACGAGGTGCTTCTCGCCCTTGCCCTCGATCGTGTCGGTGACCTTCTGCTTGGACGTCCTGCCGGTCGTCGGGTCGGTGGCGAGGACCTCGTCGCCCTCCTTGACCTTCTCGATCGGTTTGCGACTGCCGTCGGCCATGACGACTTCGGTACCGGGTACGAAGCTGTTGGCGCTGGCGAGAGAGGCCACGTCCCTGGCGGTGGAGACGCATTCCCCCACCGACTCGGCCTCTTCGAGGATCTTCTTGCCCTTCTTCGCCGCCTTCGCGATCTCGTCCGCGTACTTCGCCGCCTTCGCCGCCATCCGTCCGGCCTTCGCCGCCCGGACCGCCGCCGCGCCGGCGCCGCCGAGGACGATGCCGCCCACGGTCGCCGCCGCCCACGCGCAGGACTCCATGTCGCCCGTGGTGACGCAGTTCTTGATGTCGTTGAAGCCGGTGACGTCACCGACGATGTTGCCGACCGTCTTGACGCCGTCCCAGACCTCGCCCCAGTCGACCGCGTCCGAGACGGTCTCCACGACGCTGCCGACCTGCTTGACGACCTCGTCGCGGATGGCGTCCGCGGCCTTGGCGGCATCGGCGACCACCTGGACGGCCGCGCCGACGATGATCGCCGGAAGGTTCGGGTCGGCCGTGACGATCGCCCTGCCGACGGCGATCAGCGGCTTGGTGGCCGCGAGGATCGCCGGGATCGGGTTGTGCTGCGCCGCGAACGAGGCCGCCTGTCTGGCCTTCTTCGTGACGTAGACCTTGGCCTGGTAAGCCGCCCTGGCGGCCTGTCTCGCCTTCTCACGGGCCCACTCGGTGATGCCCGTCTTCTGGCCCACCCACTTGACGGCGTTGACGGTGGCGTCGACGACCGTCTTCAGACCCGACTTCCGGTAGACCCAGCTGGCCGCCTTGCCGACGTAGTTCAGCGCCAGCTTGAACGCCGCACCCGGGTTGTTCCACGCCCACTGCACGCCGTGCCAGACCGACTGGGCCGTCTTGGAGACGTAGTTCACGCCCTGGTGGATCTTCTTGCTCGTCCAGCTCGCGGCCTTCTTGCACCAGCCGCAGCTCGGCCAGTGGCCGTCCGGGTCGGTGTAGTCCAGCGGGGCGCCGGCGCCGTAGGTGTAGCGGTTGGCCAGGATCGAGGCGCCGGAGCTGTAGCTGTAGGAGTCCCGGGAGTCGAAGGCGCCGGTCCCCGGGTCGTACCAGCGGGACTGCATGTTGACCTGGTCGGTGTCCGGGTCGGTCCAGTCGCCCTGGTAACCCACGTTGCCGTCCATGTCGGCGGTGCCGAGCACCTGACCGAACGGGTCGAAGGCCGTGGACTCGTTCAGGGCGGGCGCCGCGCCGTTCGTCGCGGACATGCTGCCAACGACGTCGCCGTGCTTGTCCTCCAGCGTCAGCTGGGCCGTACCGCCGTTGTCCGCGATCGACTGGAGCTCGTCCGCCGCGCCGCGGCCGTACGTGGCGTTCTGGTCCTTGACCGGGTCGGGTGCGAAGCCCGCGTAGGAGAAGTCCGCGCCGTTTCGGTCCGCTATCCGGTCCAGCGAGTCGTACGTGTACTGCGTTGCGGACTCGCCCGCCTTCACCAGCCGGTCGAAGGCGTCGAAGGTGAAGTCCTCCTTCAGACCGGAGCTGGTGCGCGAGGCGAGCGTCCCGCGGGGGGTGTAGTCGTAGGTGTAGTCGCCGTCGGACAGCAGCCGGTTGCGCTCGTCGAAGGCGGCGGTCTTGCTGCCGTTCTTCACCCGGTTGCCGCTGTCGTCCCAGCCGTACGCCGTCGTCGTGCCGTCGGCCGTCCAGGAGGTGAGGCGGCCGGCGTGGTCGTAACCGTAGGTGTTGGTACCGGCCTTGGCGGTGCCGACCGTGGTCTTGGACGCCAATCGGTCGTCGGTGTCGTAGCCGTAGTCGGTCGAGGCCATCGTCTGGCCGGTGCTGTTCTTCAGCGTGTCGGTGTCGAGCCGGCCCAGGTCGTCGTAGGTGAAGCTGCGGGACTGGCCCGCGCCGTAGTCGACCTTCTTGATCGCGCCCGCGCCGTCGTAGGTGTAGCTCTGCCGCACACCGGTCAGCGGGTCGGTCGCCGAGGTCAGCTGCTGCCTGGCGTAGCTGAACCCGGCGGTGCCGGCCGCGTCGGTGCGGCTGGTGAGCTGCCCGTCGCTGTTGTAGGAGTACGTCGCGTCGCCGGAGGGGCCGGTCGCCTTCAGCAGGGAGCCCCGGTCGTCGTACTCGTAGGTGTCGTCGCCCTTCGGGGAGGAGGCCTCGACCAGCCGGCCCGCCGGGTCGTACTGGAACCGCTTCTCGGGGGTCGCCACGTCGGCGCCCGTAGCGGTCTCCCGGACCCGCCGCCCCGCCTTGTCGTACTCGCGTTCGCGGACCACGTTGCCCGGCGCGGTGAGCTTCACCGCCTGGCCGTCGGCGTCGTATGCGGTCGTCCAGGTACGGGCTGCCGGGGACGGGTCGCGGTCGGTCGCCGGCTCGATCACCGACTCGGCGAGGCCGAGCGTGTTGACGGTGTAGATCGTCGAGTTACCGCGGCCGTCCGTGTAGCGGGTGCGGTTGCCGAGCGCGTCGTAGCCGAAGGACGTGGTGATGGACTTGGTGTCGGAGACCGGTTCGGTCTGGCTGGTCAGCCGGTTGAGGGCGTCGTACGCGTACGTCGTCGTGCGGTTCAGCGGGTTGGTCGACGTGAGAAGGTTGCCCGCCTTGTCGTAGGTGTAACTCACCTTGCGCAGCTGGTTGTTGACGGTGTCCAGGTCCTGGTCCTGGACGAGCTGGCCGAGCTGGTCGTAGATCTTCGCCGAGGTGCGGCCCATGCCGTCGGTGTGGCGCACCTCGCGGCCCGAGGCGTCGTAGCCGAGCAGGGTGGTGGCGCCGCTCGGCTCCTGCAGCCTGGTCAGCTGGCTGAGGCTGTCGTAGGTGTACTGGCTGACGGCGCCGCTCGGCGTGGTCTGCTTCAGCACATTGCCCGCGTCGTCGTACTCGTTGCGGGTGGTGAAGGCGCCCGGCTGCGGCTTGCGCTCGATCTGGGTGGTGGTGACCGGGCGGTCCAGGTCGTCGTAGGTCGTCTCGGCGCGGGAGCCGTTCGGGTCCGTGACGGTCAGCACCTCGCCGGTGCGGGTGTACGTGTACTTCCACTGTCCCCGCTCGTCACCCGTGCCGACGGGCACGTCCTTCACGGTGAGCCGGTTCTGGCGGTCGTACTGGAACCTGGTCACGCGGCCGAGCGGGTCGGTGGTCTCGGTGACGTTGCCGAGCGCGTCGTACTCGTTGGTGACCGTCGGGGCGACGGTCTCGGTGGAGCCCGGCGCCGTGTAGGAGGGCGCGGTCCCGGTGACGGCGCGGCCCAGCCGGTCGTAGGCGGTGCGGTTGACGTTGCCGAGCGCGTCGACCGACTCCGTGACCGCGCCGAAGGTGTCGTAACCGGTGAAGGTGGTCGGCCGGGAGGTGGCGGGCGTGCTGCCGCCGGACTCGGTTTGGACGGCGGGCGCGGTGACGGAGACCGCCCGGCCCAGCTCGTCGTATCCGTACTCGGTCCTGTTGCCCGCCGGGTCCGTCTTGACGGTGGTGAGACCGCGGTCGTCATAGGAGTAGTCGGTGGTTCGCGAGTCGGTGCCGTTCTCGACCGTCTCATGGAGGACGTTGCCCGCGTCGTCGTACTCGTAGCGCACGGAGTCGCCGCTGACGCTCACCGGCCAGGGGACGTTGGAGGGGGAACCGCTGGAGGCCGTCGTCAGCACGTTGCCGGCGAGGTCGTAGGTGTACGTCGTGCGCCGCGCGAGTCCGTCGGGGTCCATGACCTCGGACTTCACCCGGCCGACCGGGTCGTAGGTGTACGCGGTCACGAGCTTGCCGTTGCCGCTCGTCTCGGTCAGGACGTTGCCGGCGCCGTCGTAGGTGTTGGACTCCACGACGATGTCGCGCTTGGTGCCGTCGGGGTTGTGGAAGTCCTTGAGCGTGATCGACTTGACCAGGTCGTCGCCGTAGTACTGGTACATCAGCGAGCGGCCCATCGAGTCCGTGTGCCGGGCCAGCCGGCCGCCCATGTCGTAGGCGTACGACTGCAGGACGGTGTAGCTGTCGTCGCCGCCGTCGTCGTCCCAGTCGCGCAGCCGGGTCTCGGCCATCATGTTGCGCGCGGTGTAGACGTAGTCGTAGTGGTTGCCGCCCGCGTCCACCATCGAGGTCTTGTTGCCGAAGACGTCGTAGGTGTACGTCGTCTCGTTGCCCTCGGCGTCGCTGACCCGTTCCGGGCGGCCGTGGTCGTCGAGGTCGAAGGTCATCACGCGTGCGGCGTCGCCGCCCAGCAGGTCGCTGATCTCGGTGCGCACCACGTTGCCGTCGGCGTCGTAGTCCGTGGTGGTCCGCCGCTGGTGCTTGCCGGAGGTGACGGCGTTGGTCGACGCCGGGTCGGTGAGGGTGTGGACCCGGGAGAGCTTGTCGTAGGTGAAGGCGGACGTCGTGCCGGCCGGCTGGGCGTCCGTGACGACGGTCTCGGCGAGTTTGCGGCCCAGCGCGTCGTAGGTGTACTTGGTGACGCTGCCGGACGGATCGGTCACCCAGGCCAGGTCGCCGTTCTTGTAGTACTGGTAGCGGGTGATCTTGCCGCGCGGGTCGGCTGTGGTGAGGGGCAGGCCGGTGGGTGTGTTGCCGCCGCCGATGGCAGGCTCGGCGCCGGTGGTGTACGTGTTCCTGGCCGTGCCGCCGTCGGGCGCCGTCTGGGTGAGCAGCGCACCGCTGGTGTTGTACGTGTACTTGGTGAGGAAGCGGTTGTCGGTGGGGCCGGTCGAACGGCCGTCGCGGGTCTCGGCCGGCTGGTCGCCCCGCAGGTCGAAGTCGCCGGCCGGGGTCGGGTAGGTGGTGTACGAGGTCTGGCAGTCGCCGGCCGAACGGCAGGTCGTCCGGCTGGTCACGTTGCCGCGGTCGTCGTAGCCGAGGGTGACCTTCTCACCGTTCTCGCTGGTGATGCCGGTCTGGAAGCCGTTGTCGTCGTACGCGAAGGAGCGGATGGCGACGCCGTCGACCGGATACCGGATGAAGTCCGGCCCCTCGCCGCCGCGACCGGGCGGATTGGTGCAGAAGGCCGGGTCGCCCGGGTCGGGCTGGGTGCAGACCTGGCCGGGGTCGGTCGGCGACGGGGACGGGGCCTCGGTGACGGACTCCCGGGCGCCCAGCGCCATCGGCTCGCCGTAGCGCAGCAGCCGCGACGACAACCCGTCGTACTCGTAGAAGTACGGGGCGTCCATCGGGTCACGCACCTCGACGGTGCGGCGCAGGTCCTTGTCGTTGCCGAAGACCGCGGGCGTGCCGATCTCCCAGGTGCCGCCGTTGCGGTCGGTGTACTCCTGGACGCGGTCGCGGGTGGTGTCGTACTGGACCTCGGAGGCGACACGGCCGCTGGGCAGCGTCGTCTTCGTCAGGACGTCGGCGCTGCGGCCGCCCTCGCGGTAGTGGGCGGTGACGGCCGCGGAGCCCAGCGGGTGGTGGTAGACGGCGACGTCGTCGATGGCGCCCGCGAAGGACTTGGCGGCGGTGGAGCCCCAGCCCGGCCAGGTGGTGGGGCTGGTGGCGTGGGCGGCGCCGATCTGGTTGTAGGTGAGGTTGGTCTGCAGCGGCTGCTTGCCCGTGAGGGTCCCGGAGAGCTTGCCGTCCAGATAGAGGCTCTGGGCGGAGCCGGACATCGACAGCACCGCGTGGTGCCACTGGCCGTCGTTGACGTTCTTGGTGATGTCGGTGATCGGCCCGGCCGTGCCGGTCCAGAACTGGCCGCGGAGCTTTCCGTCGGTGCCGACGTACAGCATCGGGACACCGGTGCCGGGCGTGGTGCCCCAGGCCTTGTCCTGGTAGCCGACGAGCGGGCCGCCGACGCCGCCGGCGATCGTCTTGAACCACACCTCCACCGATGCGTCACGGCTCTTCTTCAACGTGCCGGCGGGCAGGTCGACACGTGAGGCGGCGCCGTCGAAGGACGCGGCGGTGCCGGGGTCGCCGGTGATCGCACCGGCGGCCTTCAGGGTGACGTTCTGGTAGGTTCCGCGGTCCTTGCCGAGGTTGGCCTCGTTGGCGCTGTTGGCCGCGGTGCCCTCCTCCTCGCCGAGGCGCCAATAGGACTCGGGGCGGGAGTCCAGCACGGTGGTGGCGTAGTGGCTGCCGGTGCCGTAGGCGTACTGGGTGCAACCGTTCAGCGGGTCGCAGACCTTGTCCAGCAGATCGCCGGTGTAGCTGTACGTCCAGGCCAGCGGGGCGCCGTCGACGGCGCTCGTCTGGACCCTGGTGACGTGCGCGCCGGTCCAGGTGAAGGTCAGCGAGCGGGAGGTGCGATTGTTCGTCGCGGTCGCGAGCTTGCCCGCACTGTAGGTGTAGGTCACCGAGTTGGAGTACGCGTCGGTGATCTTGGCCAGCAGACCGGTCGTGCTGAAGGCGTACGTCGTACCCGACTTGTCCTGCAGCGTGTAGGTGTTGGCCGTGGAGTCGAAGGTCAGCTTGGCGAAGCGGCCGGGCGGTGGGGCGTACGTCCCGTCCGTGTTCTTGCCGAAGCGGACGTCCTGGCCGTCGGGGTAGCGGATGACGACGTTGCCGCTGCCGTCGTCGTCCGGCGTGAGCCGCATGTCGAAGCGGGTCGTCCAGCCGGCGCCGAAGGCGAGGTCACGCCGCGGGTCGAGGCTGTTGTAGGTACGGATGAGCGTCAGGTCGGGACCGACGCCGGCGAGGGACGCGTCGGTCGCGCTGGAGGTGAAGTTGCCGACATTGGGGTCGAACTCCTTGCCCTGCGCGCCGGAGAGCCGCGAGGTGATCTCGGGCTGCGGAACGGTGGCGACCAGCGCCACCTGTTGGGTGGGCACCTCGTTGGACGCGTCCTTGACGAAGCCGCGCCACAGATAGGTCGTGCCCCACTTCAGCCGGCCGGCCGGGACCGGGTAGGCAGAGCTCGTCTGATAGGCGGAGGCAGTGCAGGCGATCGGCTTGCCGGCCTTGTCGGACTCGCAGATCTCGAACTTGTACTGGAGCGTGGAGCCGGGCGGCGCGTCGATGTCGGTGCCGGCCGCCCACAGTTGCGGGGTCAGCGTCTGGGCCTGGTAGCCGTTGGGCGGGAACTGCTCCTTGACCACCGGTGCGATGTCGAAGACCTGGATGGTCAGCCGGCCCGGCGGCACCTGTTCGTCCGTGAAGACCGTGCCGCCCTGGCGCACCATCGTGAAGTCGAGCATGTAGACGCCTGGCGGGAGCGCCTTGATGGTGGCGTCGACCGTCGTCTTGGCGCCGTGGGCCACGTTGCCGGTGAGGCTGCCCGCACGCTGCTGGGTGACCAGCTTGCCCTTCTTGTCGTAGGCGCGGTAGGCGAGGTAGTAGGTGGACGGCGTCCAGGTCTCGGCGCCCTTGTTGGTGACGGCGACCTTGACCTTTCCGGCCTGGTTCTGCAGCACCGGCGGGTCGGGGACGGGCTTGGGGAAGCCGTAGGAGGCGTTGTACGGGGAGTGCGTGACGTACAGCTTGGGCGGGTTGGCCGTGGCGTGGCCGGTGAACTTCTTGAACGCGAGCGAGTCGGTGGCCGAGGCCCGCAGGGACAGGCCGTAGTTGGCCTGGGTGCCGTTGACCCAGCGCTGCACCAGGTCGCGGCCGCCCTTGCCGAGGTCGAAGAGCTCACCGGCGGTGGGGCAGGCGGACTTCGACTGGCCGAAGGCTATGTGGCCGTAGGCGAAGGACTTCGACGCGAGGGCGCCGCCGACGGAGGGGCCGGGGTAGGCGGTGCCGGTGCCGGCGGTCCACGACCCGGTCACGGGGTGGACGGAGACGGAACGCGGCTTGCAGGAGGCCGAGTCGAAGTTCACGACCTGGAGCTGCACACCGAAGATCTGGTGGTATCTGAGCTCCTCGTCGAGGCCGGGAAAGCCGAGGTAGGCGGCGGAGGCGCCGTCCGGGCCCTTGCCGACCTGCAGTTCGCTGGAGCCGACGACGGAACCGCCGCTGCGCACCGTCATGGAGGTGGAGGCGGAGGTGGTGTCGACGGAGGGGTCGAGGCGGACGGGGTAGGCACGGGCCGGGTCGGCGAGCCAGTCCCGGTCGGCGGTCACCTTCAGCGCCTGGCCGCCGCCCTGCCGCTGGACGAGTTCGTAGGTGACGGCGTGCGAGACGGCGTGGGCTGCGTCCTCCATGAACCCGGCCGGAATGACGGCGCGGGTGCGGCCCTTGGCGTCGGTCAGCAGAATCGATCCGCCGTCGGCCTGGGCGGTGAGGCCCTCGAGGTGGAGCGGGAAGACGAAGCTGTTCGGGGCGGTGGCGGACGTCAGGACGAGGGTCTCCTTGACCCCGCCGGCCTGCGAGTCGAGCCAGAGGTCGGTGCCGGGGAGCACCTGCTCGTAAGCGACGCGGGCACCGTCCGCGGTGCCCGCCACTGAGGCGGCGCCGCTCAGCCCGTAGCCGAAGGACTCACCGGACGGCAGGGTGACGGAGGCGAGCTCTGAGGCATCGGCCCGCCCGGCCAGGCGCAGGTTCACGGAGTCGGCGGCGTTCGCCCAGCCGCCTTGCCGCTCGACCAGTTCGCTGTCGATGGGCCGCCAGACCCCGTGGTCGTCCTGGTAGTTGATCGGGTCGGTGGAGACCTCGCTGGTGCGGGTGCCGTCCTGGTTCGCGTATGTACGGCTGCGGGCGTCCCGCTCCGAGACGATCTCCTTGCTCGTCCTGCGGTCGAAGCCCTTGACCTGCGCGGGGGCCGGCGTGGTGACGTCAACCGCGTTCTTGCGGACCGTGGGCCGGGCGGCGGGCGGGCTCTTCAGCGGGTACTTGGCGCGCAGGGACCGCGGCGCGTCGTCGTTGCGCGTGCCCCCCGCTAAGTGGCTGAGCCCCTCGGCACTGCCCCAGCGCTGGCCGGGGCCCTTGGCGGCGGCCGGCTCTCCCGGGAAGAGAGGGATTCCCGCCCCCGCGATGGCGAGCGACCCGACGGCGATGACCGCTGTCACGGCGAGCGCGATGACCTTGCCCCAACGTGAACGCAGGAGCCTTGTCATCAGGAACTTGCGCGCGAGTCTTCGGTACGCCGGCACGGGCCCCCCACAGCACGAACGAACGAGCGATCAGATGGGAGCCTGACGCCTTGCCGGAGTCTTTGTCGAATCTTTTCCCAGTCCATTCATCTCAGCGTTATCCGATCGTGATCGTTCCCTCTCGATGTCGAACGTAGGCTTCCTGACCGCCACTTACGGTTCGAGCTCACAGGGGGGCTTCCGCCGGAAGCCACGAAACAGGCTGCCCCGGGGCAGCCTGTTCGACGGAAGGACACGACGAATCCACATGGCATTAACTCCACACCGCAGAGTCGGCCCACTGACCTCCGTGACAGGGGCCGGTGTGGTCCTTCAGTGCACGACGGCGACTGCGCGCAGCCTGCCTGCGGCCCGCTGACATCCCTCTGAAAGGACCCACCATGACCCTCTTCACGCGCGGCAGAGCCGCTCGCCTCACGGCCGTGGCGGCCGCCGCGGCGGCCGCACTGCCGCTGCTCATCGCCGCGCCGGGCACGGCGCACGCCGCCGATGCCGCGACCTGTAGGACCAACGGCCCGACGTACGGCGTGAACAGCGCCGGCTCCCTGCTGGAGTACAAGCTCAAGTCGCCGATCAACGGCGCCGGCGGATATCTCAGCCCCACCACGATCGGCTCCAGCTGGAACAACTATCCGCTGGTCATCTCCGGCCCGGACGGCAAGTTCTACCTGCTCAAGTCGGACGGCACCTGGTACGGCCGGCGTGACGTCGGCACCGGTGTCTGGGCAGTGAGTCCTCGGAAGATCACGACCGCGTTCGGTTGGCTCGCCGATGCCGCGGACCGCAACCAGGTGACCGTGGACCGCTCCGGCCGCATGTGGGTGCTGCTCGACAACGGCAGCCTCTACTCGTACAAGTACGACGGTTCGGGCAGCGCCTGGACGCCGGCCGACACGAGTGTCCTCCATGACACGGGCTGGAACCGCTACGACCTGATCACCGCCGCGGACGACGGTGTCATCTACGGCCGTGCCGCGTCCGACGGCAAGCTCTACCGCTCCCGCTTCGACAGCACGAGCCAGCGCTGGATCGAGCGCCATGTGCTGGTCAGTTCCAGCGACTGGCACCAGTTCAAGAGCATCACGTCCAACGGCGGCGACACCCTGATGGGCGTCCAGAGCTCCACCGGCCAGCTCTTCTACTACCGGTTCGACGAGAACACCAGGTCCTGGCCGGTGAACCGGGTCGAGATCGGCACCGCCGGCTGGCAGAACCTGCTCAGCGTCTCGGGCGCGCCGGACAACTGCGGCATCGTCGCAAGCCACACGCCCGCGTCCCCCGCCGTCCCGCTCGAGTCGTACAGCCGTGGCTCGGTGATGCAGTCCTCCACCGGGTCCGTCGAGTTCGCCTACACCGACAACATCGGACGGCTCGTCCACGGACGCATGGCCGACCCGTCCGACGTCAACGGCGTGCAGTGGACCACCATCTCCGGCAACGAGGCCTTCACCGGTCAGCCGTCGCTCGTCGAGCAGGCGGACGGACGGGTCTCGGTCACCGCGCACAACACCTCGGGCAGCGTCTGGCAGCGCAACCAGGTCGCCAAGTCCAGTGCGGACTGGGCGGCCTGGAACGACCAGGCCGGAGCGATGCGGCAGCACGCCACCACCGCGAAGCTGCCTTCCGGGCAGCTGGTGCAGTTCGCGGCCGACGCGAACGGCGCACCCTGGTACCGCCTGCAGACCGCGGCCAACGGCGAGTTCCTGGGCTGGCTGCCGCTGTCCGGCACCGGCTTTACCGGTCCCTTCACGGCCGTGCCGGTGCGGGACGGCCTCCAGTTGTTCGGCAAGAACGCCTCCGGCGTCCTGAACACCGCGCTGTTCAAGGCGGACGGCACGCTTTCCCCCTGGACTTCGCT
Organism: Streptomyces sp. NPDC050121; assembly: GCF_044460385.1. Lineage (NCBI taxonomy): Bacteria > Bacillati > Actinomycetota > Actinomycetes > Kitasatosporales > Streptomycetaceae > Streptomyces > Streptomyces sp. NPDC050121. The sequence continues at coordinate 116,881 of NZ_JBITJV010000006.1, forward strand.
CGGCGCGCAGGCCGTCTCCGGCACCCCGTCCGCCGTGGTCTACCCCGGTTACCGGATCCGCGTCTTCGCGACCGACGGGAACGGCAACGTCGTCACCGCCTCCCAGTCCGTCGAAGGCGGGGCGTACGGCGAATGGACGCAGGTCGCCGGGCTCACCGCGCAGGGCTCCCCCAGCGCCGTGATCTCCCCGCTGACCGGCCTGACCGAGATCGTCGTCCGCGGTACGGACGGGTACATCCACAACACCGGTGAGACCACCCAGGGCAGCGGAGTGTGGCGCACCTGGCAGCAGTCCAGCTTCGAGACCTCCGCCACCGAGCCCACGGCCGTCACCTACACCAACGCCACCGGCCCGACCTGGGCGTACTCCTTCCGCACCGCGGACAACCAGACCCGGTTCTACGCGGTCCAGCAAACCGCGGCCCTCTCCACGGCGAAGGCCGCGCGGGAGACCCCGGACTTCACCGGACGCAGCCTGCCCACGGCCGGCTGACACCAGCCCGCGCCACACATGTGATCACCGTGTCCGGGGAGGGGCATCCCGCCTCCCCGGGCCCTCACCTGCCGTTCACCGGGCACCGGCGTCAGGGACTGTTGCGTCAACTAGTCATCGCACAGGGTCAGTTGAGGCCATCAGTTCACCTTCAAGATCCCTATTGAAGATGTTTGTTCACCTGAGTGAAACGGCAGCGTTCACCGTCGGACGCTTAACGTCCATGTCATGAACCGGATTTCACCTCGCGCACTGATCTCCGCCACTGCTCTGGCCACGGCCCTGGCGACCGCCCTGCCGCTCACCGGCGCGCTGCCCTCCGCTCCCGCAGCGGCTGCCGTATCACTGACCTGCGGCTCCAATGGGGTCACCTACACCCTTGACTCCGCCGGCAAGCTCAACAGAACCGACATGCCGGACCCGGCGGTCGGCAACGCCCTGCCCGCCGGCAGCACCATCGACACCACCTGGACCGGCTACGGCCATATGCTCGCCGGCCCTGGAGCGACCTTCTACGGCATCAAGTCGGACGGGCTGTACTACAGCCACCGGATCAGCTCCAGCAACACCTGGGACGTCCACCACCGGAAGATCAGCTCCAGCTTCGCCCAGTTCAGGGCCGCCGACCGGATCGACGACATCACCATCGACCGCGGCGGCTACCTATGGACGCTCTCCGGCACCACCAACGACCTGCGCTGGTACCGCTACGACGCGACCGCCAACGAGTTCGTCGAGGGCAGCGGCAAGATCGTCGACAAGGGCTGGAACTACGACGCCATCTACGCGGGCGAGCGCGGCGTCGTCTACGGCCGTGACGCTACCGACGGCAAGCTCTACCGCTCGCGCTACGACTACACCAGCCAGCGCTGGATCGAACGCCATGTGCTGGAGTCCGCCGCCGACTGGAGCGACACCAAGTTCATGCCGTCGTACGGCGGTGACACGCTGTTCCGCGTCAAGGGCGGCGGCGCGGTCACGTACTACCGCTTCGACGAGGACATCCGCGACTGGGCCGTGTACAACAAGCAGGTCGAGGCGTCCGGCTGGGCCGGCTACGTCTCGGTCTCGGCGGCGCCCGACATCTGCAGGCTCAACGTCAACCACACGCCCGCGGCGACGCCCGTGCCGCTGGAGTCGTACACCCCCAACTCCGTCATGCAGGCGTCCGACGGCAAGCTGGAGCTCGCCTACACCGACAACATCGGCCGCCTGGTCCACGGCCGCACCGACCCGGCCGACATCAACGGCGCCCAGTGGACGGTGATCTCCGGACAGGAGGCCTTCACCGGCCGGCCCTCGCTCTCCGAGCACACCGACGGCCGCGTCGTCGTCACCGCCCACAACACCTCCGGCAGCATCTGGCAGCGCAACCAGAGCGCCGTGAGCAGTGCCGACTGGGGCAACTGGATCGATCTGGCCGGCGCGATGCAGCAGCACGCGGTCACCGGCAAGACCCCCACCGGTCTCATGACCCAGTTCGCCCTCGACGCGAGCGGCAAGCCCTGGTACCGCATCCAGCAGCGCGCCGACGTCGACTTCATGGGCTGGATGCCGCTCTCCGGCACCGGCTTCACCGGCCCCCTCACCGCCGTCACCGTGCGCGACGGCATCCAGCTCTTCGGCAGAAAGACCGACGGCACCCTCTCCACCGCCCTCTTCAAGGAGAACGGCACCCTCTCGGCATGGACCGCCGTCGGCGCCCAGGCCATCACGGGCACCCCGTCGGTCGTCGTCTACCCCGGCTACCGCATGCGCGTCTTCGCCACGGACGCGAGCGGCAACGTGGTCACCACCGCCCAGTCCGCCGAGGGCGGCGCGTACGGGACGTGGGACACCATCGCGGGGGTCACCGCGCAGGGCTCCCCCAGCGCCGTCATCTCCCCGCTGACCGGCCTCACGGAGATCGTCGTCCGCGGCGCCGACGGCACCGTCCACAACACCGGCGAGACCACCCAGGGCAGCGGCGCCTGGCGCGCCTGGCAGCAGGTGAGCTTCGAAGCCTCGGCCACCGAGCCGACCGCCTTCACCTACACCAACGCCACCGGCCCGACCTGGGCCTACACCTTCCGTACCGCCGACAACCAGACCCGCATCTACCAGGTCCAGCAGACCTCTTCGCTCAGCGCCCTGCGCGCCGAGGCCGACGCGCCGGACTTCAGGGGCAGCAAGCTGCCCACCCCGCCGGCCAAGTGATCACACCGTAAAGGAGGCCCATGGCGGCCCGCCGGTCGGCAGGCCCCCGTCTCCACCGCCGCCCGCTCCGTCCTGCTTCCTTCCGTCCTGTCGGCACGGACTCGGGCAGGCAGGGCGGCGGTCTGCTTACGGCCAGGTCCTCACCCCACCAGAAAGGGTCCGCACCGCCGTGTCCCGGCTCCGCATACGCGCTCTCGGCGCCGCCCTCGTCACCCTGCCCCTGATCCTCCTCGGAGCCGTCGCTCCGCCCGCCGCCGCCGGCGGTACACAGCCGTCGGCCGACGGTCTCATCGGAAACGAACAGATCCTTTTCCGCTCCGGAACCGCCGGATACGGCTGTTTCCGCATACCCGCGATCGTCCGTACGAAGGCGGGCACCCTGCTCGCCTTCGCAGAGGCCCGCCGCTCGCCCTCCTGCGCCGACCGGGGTGCAATCGACACCGTCGTCCGCCGCTCCACCAACGGCGGCCGCACCTGGGGCCCCGTCCGCGTGGTGCTCGCCGGCAGCGACACCGACCCGGATGCGCCCTACACGCGCGGCAACCCCTCCCCCGTGGCCGATCTGCGCACCGGCGACGTCCATCTGCTCTCCACGTCGGAACCGGCCGTGCCGGGCGGCAAGCGGCTGCCGCGGGTCCAGCGCAGCACCGACGACGGGCTGACCTTCGGCGCGCCGAAGGCGCTGCCGCGGCTGTCGAACCCGCAGGACGGCTGGTTCGGCACCGGCCCCGCGCACGGCATCCAGCTCAAGCGCGGCGACAAGGCGGGTCGGCTGGTGGTGGGGGCGTACGAGTCCCCACCACAGCCCGGTCAGGATCCCCAGCTCGTCGGGGTGCTCTACAGCGACAACGGCGACGACTGGTTCGCGAGCACCACGGCCGACTCCGCCGGGCCGGGGATGTCGCCGGGCGAGCCCACCGTCGCCGAACTCGACAACGGGGATGTCTACATCAACGCCCGTAACAACAACGGCACTTCGTCCGGGCACCGCACGCACGCCGTCAGCACCGACTCCGGTGCGACCGTGCCCGCGCAGCAGGTCGTGCCCTCGCTGACCACGCCCGAGGTGCAGGCGTCGGTCCTGGCGCTGGAGCAGACCTACCGGGCCACGCCCGGTGACACGCTCGTCCTCTCGGCTCCCTCGCACCCGACGGACCGACAGAACATGCGGATCCGCTACTCCACGGACCGCGGCACCACCTGGCACGACGCCGCGCAGGTCAACGCCAAGCGGGCCGGCTACTCGGACCTGGTCGAGCTGACCGACGGCGAGATCGGCCTGGTCTACGAGGGCGGCGACGGCTTCTCCGCGGCCAACATCTACTTCAACCGCTTCACCCCGGCGGCGGCCGGCGTGCCGGGCACCTTCACCGGCGCGGTGCACCCGCAGGCCTCCCGGGCCGCGGGCCGCACCACCCCTGATACCGCGCCGGACGCCAACGACGCCTATCTCGCCGGGAGTTCGACGCTCGGCACCGGCCGTTGGGGCCAGGGTCTGACCCTCGACGCCGCCGGTGAGTACGCCGACGTGCCGTACACGCCGGGAATCGACCCGGGCGACGGCGACTTCACCTACTCGCTGTTCTTCAGGTACCGGGCGCAGCCCGGCGAGACCCAGCAACGGGTACTGATGTGGGCCTACGGGTACGGCGCGACGAAACCGCAGGTGTGGGTGCGCGCCCAGCCCGGCCAGAACCGGCTGTACGCCTGGGTGCAGGGCACCGGCGGCGGCGCCTCCGTCGCCCTGACCGACCCCGGCCCGTCCACCGCCTTCGGCGACGACGCCTGGCACCAGCTGACGCTGGTGCGCAGCGCAGGACGGATCACGCTCTCGGTGGACGGCACGTCGTCGGCGCAGGCCACCGGGGTGGCCGGGTCGGTCAGCGCCGACCGCGTGGACGGTGTCGACGGGATCCGGCTCGGGGCCAAGCCCGATACCGCGGCCGGTGACCCCTTCAGCGGCGGCCTGGACGAGTTCCGCATGTACCGCAGCGCGCTGACGCAGACCCAGCTCGCCGAGTTGCGCACGGCCGACGCGGCCCCTTCCGCAGACGGTTCACTCGGTGTGCGGCTGCCGTTCCAGGTCGTCGACACGGCCGATGTACCCGCGCTGACCTCGGTCGCGATCGAGGACGACGTCTCGGGACACTGCGCCGACGGGACCCTGCTCGGCGGGGTGCCCGCTGAGGTGGCCGGCCGGGTCGGCAAGGGCGCGATCTCCGTCACGGCGTCCCGTCCTGGCGTCGAGGTCCCCTATCTGCCGGCCCTCGACGTCGGATCGGGTGACTTCACCTACACCCTGTGGTTCCGGCACACCCTGACCGGGGCCGACGCGAACGCCGCGCTGCTGTGGGCCTACGGCTCGGTCACGGGCGAGCCCTCGTTGTGGGTGCGGGCGCAGCCGTCCCAGCGGCGGCTGCTCGCCTGGGCCGAGACACCCGCGGGTGCGGTGCAAGTGGCACTCGGGGACACCGGCCCGTCGGCCGCCTTCGGGGACGGCGCCTGGCATCTGCTGGCGGTCACCCGAAGCGGTGGCACACTGCGGCTGAGCGTCGACGCGACCACGTCCGCCGAGGCGACCGGCCTGTCCGGCACTCTCACCTCCACCACGACGCCGCAGGGGCTGAGGGTCGGCTCCAAGCCGGGCAACCTCGATGTGTTCACCGGCTCCCTGGACGACGCCCGGCTGTACAAGCGGGCGTTCACGACGGACGAGTTGACGAGAATCGCGCAGTCCGCCGTCGGCTCCTCGGGCGGCTACCCGGCCGACAGGCCCGCCCTGTCGTGGTCCATGGAGAACGGCAACACCCAGGCCCACCAGGTGGTCAGGCCGACAGCGGGCCCGGCCACCCCGGACTCCTCGGTGCACTGCAACCACGCCTTCGTACGGGGCGGAGCCCGTCCCGCGGCTGCGGCGGGAGGCGGCAGGTTCGGGGCGGGGCTCCCCCTGGACGGCACGGACGACTCCGTCGAACTGCCGTACGGCGCGGACGAAATCCTCGGCTCCCGTGACTTCACCGTGGCGACATGGCTGCGCTACACGGCCGGCCAGACGAGCGCCAACCAGGTCGTCTTCTGGGCGTACGGCGTCGGCGGCGCCGAACGGCAGTTGTGGCTGCGGGCCCAGCCGGGCCAGGACCGGCTCGCCGCGGTGCTGCAGACCGACACGGCCACCACCACCGTCTACGCGGGCGACGGCAGCGCGGCCTACGCCTTCGGCGACGGCGCCTGGCATCACGTGGTGCTCGAGCGTTCGGGCGGGAGGCTGAGCCTCTCGGTGGACGGCGGGCCGCCCGGCGAGGCCCCGGCTCCGGCCGGCTCGGTGACGTACGAGGACGGCTTCGCCGTGCTCGGTCTGCATCTGGGGGCCAGACCGGACGGCCACGACCGGCTCACGGGCTCCCTGGACGAGTTCCGCCTGGTGCGGCGCGCGCTCACGGCGGAGGAAGTGACCGCCCTGCGCACGTCCAACGCGGACACCGGGACGGCCACCACCGTCCGGCTCCCGTTCGAGACGCTGTCCGCCGAGCCGTACGCCCGGATGTGACCTGGATCCGCCGAACGTTCCCAGGACATGCGCAACCGCTGCTGCCGGCCGTTCGACTCCGGTCGGCGAGAGCGTCCCTGAGGAAGTGGCCGCCCTGCCTGATCGCCGCCACGGTCGGCGGGCTGTCCCGCAGCGGAATCAGGGACGCGAAGTCGTGCACGGTCCCCAGGTAGCGGGCGGCGGTCACCGGGACGCCGGCCTGTCGCAGCAGGCGGGCGTCCTGTTCGCCCTCGTCCCGTACGACGTCCGCCTCCGCCGTCACGATCAGGGCGGGAGTCGGTCCCGCGAGGTCCGCCGTGGTTGCCCGCATCGGCGAGGCCGTATCCGCCCAGTGGCAAGACGGTCTGGGCGGATCTCGATCGCCACCGTGTCCACTCGCCCGGCACCTGCTGATCGTGCATCCGACCGTCCGCCGCTCCCCTGCCTGCCCGCAGCGCTAGGGTCGCCAGGGGGAAGTCGGTTGCAGACAGGGGTGGTTCAGAGTGAGCGACATGACCGAGGGCGCAAACGGTCGGGGGCTTTTCGACGACTTCGGAGCCTTTCGGACTCCCACGACCGAGGACTTCACCACCGTACTGACCCGCGGGCTGGTCGCCCCCGACGCCAACGTGCTGCTGAACCTTTACCGGTACACCGAGAAGGCCCGGGGCGACCTGTTGGAGGCGCTCCTCGCGCTGGAGGACCGGCTGTGGGTTCCTCACCAGGTCCTCGTGGAATTCTGGCGGAACCGCGAGAGCACCCTCAGTGACGCGCGGTCGTCCGGGGCGCAAGCCGCCGAGGACATGGCCGGTCACGCGACCCAGGCGGAGCGGACCCTGCGTACCTGGGCCAATCGCGTCGCCCTGCCCGAGGAGGAGACCGAACGGCTGCGCAGTCAGCTGAACGAGGTCTTCGACGACGTGCAGGAGACGATCGTCAAGGTGGGCGACGGCGAGTGGCAGAACATCACCCAGGACACGAGCACCGACCCGGTCATCGCCAGACTGGAGCCCGGTCTCGACGGTCACGTCGGTGCCCCGCTGAGCCAGGCCGACTACGACAAGGCCATCGCGGAAGGGATGCGCCGGGTCGACAGGCGTCTGCCTCCGGGCTACATGGACAACGCCAAGGAAGGCGTGGGGGCCGCCGCCGACTATCTCATCTGGGAGCAGATCCTTCGCGAGTCGGCCCGCCGCCGCTGTGACGTCCTGTTCGTGACGGCAGACGCCAAGGAGGACTGGTGGCGCAAGGAGCAGGGCTTCAACCGCGGTCCCCGGCCGGAACTGACCGAGGAACTGAGGACCCGCGGCGGCGGCCGGCTCTTCATGCTCAGCCCCAAACGGTTCCTGGAAGTCGCCGCGCCGATCCTTGAGGTCCGTCTACAGGAAGGATCCGTGGAGGACATCGAACGGGTGGAGCGGATCGGCACCGAGGAGACGTACGGAGGCTGGACCGCGAGCACGCTCCAGGAGCTCTTCGACCGGCTGACCTACGAGGGTCGCGGAGACCGGGTGGCCGTGATCAAGTACGCCGCCGAGATGAACGGTGTCGCCGACGCCAGGAGTGTCTACGACATCTGCGAATACCCCGAGGACCGCACCCTCCGGGGCTTCACCAAGCCCGTCACCCGGATCGCCACCCTGATGAGGAATGTCGGGACGATCCCGGACTCGGCGGTCACGGTCCTCGAAGCGAAGTACGAGACGGGTCCCGGACCCGCGTCCGGCTTCGCCGTCCACCCCCTCCTGGTCCCGCTGATCAACGACCTCACTGACGAAGAGGAGCAGTAGGGGGCAGGAGGGAGCCGATACCGCAGGCCGCCGGGTCGTACGGAGTCGGTGTGGCGCGAACTCGGAGGGACGACGCAGCGCAGTCCTGCAGCGGGCGAGGGCGTCACCGCGCGCGTCCACCCGGCCGACGTCACGCCCAGGCATCGTCGAGTCCGCCGGCGACCTGCCCACCCACGTCCATCCGGCGGGCCGCTCTCAGCGGGTGCGGATCCAGACGGTCTTCTGCCGGGTCCACTGGTCGAAGGCGTCGGTCGATTTCTCCACGCCGCCGAACCCGGACTGTTTCCAGCCGCCGAAGGGTGTGGTGATGTCGCCCTCGCTGTAGGCGTTGACGGAGACCACGCCGGCCTGGACGCCGCGTGCCAACCGGAGGGCGGTGTCGAGGTCGCGGGTCCATACGGAGGCGGCGAGCCCGTATTCGGTGGCGTTCGCCAGGTGCGTCGCCTCGTCTTCGGAGGCGAAGGTCTGGACGGTGACGACGGGGCCGAACAGTTCCCTGGTGAGTACGTCGCTGCCTTCGGGCGCGTGGGTGATCACGGTGGGCGGGTAGTAGGCCCCGCTCTGCGGCAGGCCGTGCGGCAGCCCTCCGGTGTGGATGCGGGCTCCACCGGCCCGGGCTGCTTCCACCGCCGCCGCGACCCGGTCGAAGGCCGCCCGGTCGATCAGTGGCCCCACCTGGGTGCGAGGGTCCGCCGGAGCACCGATGACCAGGCTCTTCGCGGCGGTCGTGAACCGCTCCAGTACCTCGTCGGCGATGCTGTGGTGGACCAGGACGCGGGAACCGGCCGTGCAGTTCTGCCCCATCGTCAGGAACGCGGCCTCGATCATGTGGTCGATGAGCTCGTCCCCGTAGGCGAGCGCGTCGGCCATCAGCACCTGGGGGCTCTTGCCGCCCATCTCCAGCGAGACGCGTTTGAAGTTGCTGTCGGCCGCGTCCTTGAGGATGCGGCGCCCGGTCTCGGCGGAGCCGGTGAACGACAGGGCGCCCACGAGGGGACTGCGGGCCAGGGCGGCGCCGGCGACGGAGCCGTGGCCGGTCAGGACCGTGAGGACACCGTCGGGCAGACCGGCCTCGGCGGCCAGCCCGGCCAGGTGCAGGGCCGACCGCGGGGTCGCCTCGGCGGGCTTGAGCAGCAGGCTGTTGCCCGCGGCGAGGGCGGGACCGACCTTCCACGCGGTCATGGCCAGCGGGTAGTTCCAGGGCAGGATCGCCGCGACCACCCCGACCGGCTCCCGGGTCATCAGGCCCAGGCTGTCGTGTCCGCCTCCGGGGGCGACTCTGCCGAACGCCTTGTCGGCCGCCTCGGCGAACCAGCGGACCGACTCGACAGCCCCGGGTACGTCGCCGGTGAGGCACTCCGTGATCGGCTTTCCCGCGTCCTCGCTGTCCAGCCGGGCCAGGATCCCGCAGTCGCGTTCCATCAGGTCGGCGAGTCGCAGCAGCACCGCGCCGCGCTCGCGGACCGGCAGCCGCGACCAGACGCCGGATGCGAAGACCTGCCCGGCCCGCTCGGCAGCCTTGGCGACGTCCTCGGCGCTCGCGGCGGGCACGGTGGTGATCAGCTCCCCGGTGGCCGGGTTGACGACGTTCAGCGTGGCGGGGCTCTCGACTGAGCTCATTTCTCCTCCACCAGTTCCCAGCGACCGTCGGTCTGCCGTGCCAGTCCCCGGCGACGCAACTCCTCCAGATAGCGGGCCATGCCGCGCTCGCCCCGCCGCCGGAACAGCGGGAACACCTTCGGCAGCAGGTTCGGCGCCAGCATCGCGAACCGGACGAGACGGGACTCACCGGTGCGCGGGTATGCCTCCAGGCGGGGCTTGTCGAGCAGGCTCACCACGGCCGCCACGACGTCGGCGGGCTGCTGGGGCGGGTCCTGGAACTGCATGGAGTTCCCACCGTCCACGGCTTCCTGGCGCAGCATCCGGGTGTCGGTCGCCGACGGCAGCACCGACCCGGCCAGGATGCCCTTGCTCCTCAGGTCGAGCCCGAGGGCGAGCATCGCCCCGCGCAGCCCGAACTTCGAGGCCGTGTAGATCGGGGTCTCGCCCAGCGGGAAGATCCCGCCGAGGGAGACGGTGGTGACCACCCGGGGGTCCTGGGAGGCCCGCAGCAGCGGGATCGCGATCCTGGTGGCGACCAGCGGCGAGGTCAGATTGAGGGTGATCTCCTGCTCGATGCTCTCGACGCTGCGCACGTCGAAGCGTTCGGCGCTGGTCATTCCCACGTTGTTGACGAGCACGTCGAGGCGCCCGTAGACGGCGGCGACCTGCTCGAAAAGGTGCTCCACCTCAGCCCGGTCCACAAGGTCGCAGCCCAAAGCGGTGTGGCCGGTGCCGGGAAGCTCGACGGCGACCCGCTTGGCGCGGGCCTCGTCGATGTCGACGACCACGCAGCGGGCGCCCCCGGCGGCGAAGCGGCGGCACATCGCGCTGCCGATCCCGCCGGCGCCGCCGGTCACCAGCATGACCTTGTCACGGAAGTCGAAGCCGCTCACGACGCCGCCTCCGCGTCCCGCAGGGACCGCACGCGCGGCGGCCGGCCCTCGGTGCGCCAGCCCATCCCGGCCGCGATCCTGCCGAGGTGCTTCACGAGGGCCGCGCTGTCGACGTAGCCCTTGTGCCGGGGCGAGTCGACGAACTTGAGGCCGCCGGACAGGTCCGGGCGGTCGGTACGGATCAGGCTCGCGAACCGCTCCGCGTTCGGCAGTCCCTGCGCCACGTCGTCGATGTGCCCGGCGATCAGCTGGGCCTGGATGTCGAAGAGCTGGTACGCGCCGGAGTTGGTCTCGACGAAGCCGACTCCGAACAGGCCCTGGTGCTCGCGGGAGAACGACGACAGGTACAGGTCGGGGTGCTGCTCGTCGCCGAAGTACTTCTGCGCCACCGGCACTTGGTGGACGTAACCGGTGGCCAGCAGGATCAGGTCGAAGTCGTCGCGGGTGCCGTCCGTGAAGTGGACCGTCCTGCCCTCGGTGCGGGCGATCCCCGGCCTGGCGGTGATGTCGCCGTGCTGGAGGTGGTGGATCAGCATCGAGTTGATCGCGGGGTGGGTCTCGAACAGCTTGTGGTCCGGCTTCTGCAGGCCCAGGCGGGTCGGGTCGCCGTTGATGATCCGCAGGAGGGCGCCGAAGACCCGCTGCGCCAGCCACATCGGCAGGTGGGGCCCGTCGTTGGCGATGGTGTCCACCGGCCGCCCGAAGAGGTGCTTGGGGATGAACCAGTAGCCGCGGCGCATGCTGATCACCGCGTGGTCGGCGCTGCGGGCCGCGTCGCAGGCGATGTCGCAGCCGGAGTTCCCGGCTCCCACAACCAGGACCCGCTTGCCGCGCAACTCCTCCGCACTGCGGTAACCGACCGTATGGCGGACCTCGCCGGTGAAGTTGCCGGGCAGTTCCGGGACGTTGGGGTGCCACTGGGACCCCGTACACACCACGACCTGGCTGTGCAGGGTCTGCTGTCCGTCGGTCCGGGTGACCGCCCAGGTGCCGTCGGCGTTCTTCTCGACGCTTTCGACCTCGACGCCGAACTGGATGCGCTCCGTCAGTTCGTAGGCCTTGGCGAAGGAGGTCAGGTACGAGAGGACCTGCCGGTGCGGCGGGTAGTCGGCGAATTCGTCGGGCATCGGAAAACCCCCGAAACCCGAGAGGGTCTTACTGGAAATGAAATGGGCCGACTCGTACATCGGGCTGCCGGGGTTGTCGATGTCCCAGATGCCGCCCGGCCCGGTGTGCCGCTCAAGATGCGTGTACGGCAGATTCCGCTCCGCCAGGGCTCTGGCGACCGCCAACCCGGCAGGTCCCGCTCCGATCACGCAGGTGTCGTACTGGATCTGTCCCATAAGGCGGATCTCTTTTCTATCGGTTCGCAGGCCCATTCCTGAAGGACTGAAGGGAACTTATTCATCCGCAGTTCAGCGGGAAATGGTCCGTGCGGTCAGAGAGGGGGCTTGGGCGGCCACACGAAAGACCGTGCAGTCACCAGGAGCGCCAGGACGAGGGCGGCCGGGATCGCGTAGGCGAGGCGGAAGTGACCGGTGGACCCGAGGACTCCGCTGGCGGCTCCGCCCGCGAGCACGCCCGCGTAGTTGAAGACGTTCATGCGGGCCAGGACCGCTTCGGTCGCCCCGGGTCGTAGTCGTCCGGCGGAGGCAAGGCACAGGGGGACGAGCGCGGAGACGCCGAGCCCGGTGCACGCGGCGGCCAGGACCGCGTACGGCCAGGCGGGAGCCGCTGCCAGTCCGGAGAGGGCCACGGCGGTGAGCAGGGTGGCGGCACGGATCACGGCCGCCGGACCGACGGCGCGTACGAGGTGGTCGGCGCAGGCCCGCCCGGTGACGGTGCCGACCTGGTAGGCGGCATAGGCCAGAGGTGCGAGGGACAGGGCGGTGTCCAGAGTCTGGTGGAGATAGAGCGTCGACCACGACGAGACCGTGGAGTCGATGACATAGGCGACCAGGAGGACCAGGCCGAACGGGGCGAGCTCGATCCACAGTCCGCGGCCGTGCCCGACGGACTCGGCGGGTGGCGAGTCGGCAGGTGGCGCGTCGGCGGGAAGCTCGTGCGCTCGGACGGTCAGGCCCAGGGCCAGGACGAGGCCGGCCTCGGCGGTCAGGGTGTACTCGGCGGGCCAACCAAGGCGAGCGGTGCCCGCGGTCACCAGCGCGGCGGCGACGCCCGCTGCGCTCCAGGCGGCGTAGAAGGAGGCGAAGATGCTCCGGCCGTAGTGGCGTTCGACGGCGGCGGCCCGGGTGTTCGCCGATACGTCGATGCAGCCCAGCGCCATGCCGAACAACCCGTAGGACACCGCGGCCACGGCCTGGTCGGGAGCCCGGCCGATCAGCAGCAGGGCCGTGGCGGCGGTCACGACGGCGGCCCGCATGGCGCCCACGGGTCCCAGCCGCCGGATCACGGCCGGTCCGGCGAAGCTGCCGACGCCCGCGCTCAACGCGACGGCCACGACGAGCACGGTCATCGTCAGCGAAGAGAGCGAGAGACGCTCCTTGACGGCGGGCACCGTGGTGGACACCGCGGCCACCGCAGCTCCCTGGGCGGCGAACACCGTCGCCACGGTCCGCCGCGCTGCCCTGAACGGGCTCCGGCGCACGGATCGGCGCCGAGCCGCGGTGAGAAGAGGTGCAGTCATCGGGAGCCTTCATTTCTCGCGCACGGCAGGGCGGGCAGGTTTTTCGCACACCGTAGGGAGGGCGGCGAGGCCGTGTGCAGCGCGTCGGAGGCCGAAATGGGGGCTCCGGCGGCCACCCGGGCGACACGCGGGGGCCGGTTGCTTACAGTGAAGCGAGAAACGCCCTGGTGAGAGGGAACGCGATGCCTGATGCTCCCGCTCCGGCCAGTTCTCCGGGAACGAGCCGCAGCACCTCTGCCACCATCGCGCCGAACATCCTCCGCTACCTCACCCGCGTCGCCGAGGAGCACGGCGTCGACCTGCAGCCGCTGCTGACCCGGGTCGGGCTGGACCCGACGGTGCTGGGCTCCGCCGCGCTGCGGGTCTCCTACCGGCAGGGCAGTGACGTCATCCGGCAGGCGGTGCGGCTGACCGGGGACGAGCACCTGGGGCTGCGCGTGGGCGCGGCGCAGCACCTGACCGCGTGGGGACTGCTCGGCTTCGCCATGATGGCCGCCGGAACTCATCAGGAAGCCATCGAGACCGGTGTGCGCTATCAGAACCTCTCCGGGGCGATGACGGTGTGGTCGGCCGGCTGGGAGGACGCAGGCTATGTGCTGCGCGCCGACCTGCCGGACCCCGCGCTGGATCCGACGGTCGGCGTCTTCCTGATCGAGGAGGCGTACTCCAGCGTCGTCACCCTCACCCGGCTGAGCGTCGGTGCCGCGTTCGCGCCGCAGGCGGTCGAGTTCGCCTTTCCCGCCCCGCGTGACACGCGCCCGTTCGACGATCTCTTCCGCTGCCCCCTGCGCTTCGACGCCGCCGGCAACCGCATGGTGATCCCCGCTCGGTGGGCCCGCGCGGCCATGCCGGGGCGGGACCCCATCACCTATGCCTCGGTGCTGGAGGTGCTGGAGAGGGAGACGGCGTCGCGGCGCGACCAGCAGGACCTGCTGGAGGTGCTGGAGATCTCCATTGCGCAGAGCCTTCCGGCGGTCCCCTCCTTCACCGAGCAGGCCCGCCGGCGCGCGTCCAGCGAGCGCACCCTGCGCCGTCGCCTGGCCGAGTGCGGTACCACCTACGAGGCGATCGTCGACGGGGTACGTCGTGAGCAGGTCGAACAGCTACTACGACGACCGGAACTGACGCTCCGTGAGATCACCCGCCAGGCGGGGTTCGCCGACGTGAGCGCCCTCCGGCGGGCGGTGCGTCGGTGGCACGGGGCGACCCCGCTGGAACTGCGCGCCGGGCTGCTGGCCCGGGAGGCGCCCGCCGCAGACGCCCGCGGCCACTGACCAAGAGTCTCGGGCGCGTCGACGGCCGACGGCGCCGCCGTCGGCCAGTACACCTGCAACGGGCAGACCGACCGGATGTTCACGCTCAACCCCCGTGTCCGCACTCGGCAACTGCCACGACTACCGGCTCGTGGCCGTGCACAGCGGCAAGTGCGTCGACGTCTCGGGCGTCTCCACCCGGCCGCGGGCCCTGATCCACCAGTGGACCTGCGGCCCCGCGAGCGCCCTCGGCACCAAGAAGAACCAGGTCCGGCGGCTTCAGGGCAAGGCCTGAGCTACGTCAGGCGGGTGTTGAGGCGGGCGGCCTGGCGGGTCAGGTGGTCGCGTTCGGCGAGGTTGGGCGCCTTGCGGGCCGCCTCGGCGTACAGGCGGGCCGCCGTCGCCAGGTCGCCGTCGCGCTCGTGGAGGTAGGCCGCCACCGCGGTGTGCCGGGGCAGCGAGTCGTCCAGCGCCGCGAGCGCGGCCAGGCCGGCTCGCGGTCCGTCGGCCTCGCCGACGGCCACCGCGCGGTTGAGCCGGACGACCGGGCTGTCGGTCAGCCGCGTGAGCTCGTCGTACCACTCGACGATCTGCACCCAGTCGGTCTCCTCGGCGGTGGGCGCGTCGGCGTGGAGGGCGGCGATGGCGGCCTGGGCCTGGAACTCGCCGAGGCGGTCGCGGGCGAGGGCCGTCTGCAGGATGGCGATGCCCTCGGCGATCGACTTCGTGTCCCAGCGGCTGCGGTCCTGCTCGGCGAGCGGGATCAGGCTGCCGTCGGGCGCGGTCCGGGCGGCGCGGCGGGCGTGGTGGAGCAGCATGAGGGCGAGCAGCCCCGCCACCTCGGGGTGGTCGATCGCCGCCGCGAGCCGGCGGGTGAGCCGGATGGCTTCGGCGGCGAGGTCGACGTCGCCGGAGTAGCCCTCGTTGAAGACCAGGTAGAGGACGCGCAGGACGGTGGCGACGTCGCCGGGCCGGTCGAACCGCACGCCGGAGACGGTGCGCTTGGCCCGGCTGATCCTCTGGGCCATGGTCGCCTCGGGCACCAGGTAGGCCTGGGCGATCTGGCGGGTGGTGAGGCCGCCGACGGCCCGCAGGGTGAGGGCGACGGCGGAGGACGGGGTGAGCGAGGGGTGGGCGCACAGGAAGTAGAGCTGGAGCGTGTCGTCCACGGCGGGCGTGGGGCCGGGCGCCGGTTCCTCCTCGATACGGTCCTCACGTCGGCGGCGTGCGGTGTCCGCGCGGGTCTGGTCGAGGAACTTCCGCCAGGCCACGGTGACCAGCCAGCCCTTGGGATCGCGGGGCGGGTCGGCCGGCCAGACGCGGACCGCCTCGACGAGCGCGTCCTGGACGGCGTCCTCGGCCGCCGCGAAGTCTGCTCCGCGGCGGACGAGGACGGTGAGCACGCTCGGCGTGAGGCTTCTCAGCAGTGCCTCATCCACCGGCGTGGCAGTCCATGTCGGTGGGCGACGCGGCGTAGAACGGGCGCAGCTCCAGCCACTCGTGGATCGGCTTCCCGCCGGCCCCGGGGGCGGCCGACAGCTCCCCGGCCAGCTCGACGGCCCGCTCGTAGCTGTCGACGTCGATCACCATCCACCCGGCGATGAGGTCCTTGGTCTCGGCGAACGGTCCGTCGGTGACGGGCGGGCGCCCCTCGCCGTCGTACCGCACCCACGTCCCCTCGGGGGCGAGCGCCTGACCGTCGACGTACTCCCCGCTCTTCTCCAGCCGCTCCGCGAAGTCCCGCATGTACTGCACGTGCGCCGAGATCTCCTCGGGCGTCCACTGCTCCATGGGCACGTCGTTGACCGCGGCCGGGGCTCCGCGGTAGTGCTTCAGCAGCAGGTACTTGGCCATGGTGGTTCTCCTCGGTACCGGTGCGACCCCTTGTGGTCGCGTTCATGGCAGGGACGGAGCCGGCCGCGGGTTCTCGACATCACGGTGCGAACTATTTTCCCGCGCTACGACGAGCTCGTCAGCGTGGCGCAGAGCTTGTCCGAGGGGACGGGGGACTTCCCCAGCTTGTGCTGGACTTCGTCGAGATCGTCGAGGAGGCCGGTGGGGTCCTTCGTGCCGGCGGTCGCGTAGTCGAGGACGGCCCGGTAGAAGGCGGCCGACACATCGGGGGTCATCGTGTCGGCCGCTCCGAAGCACAGCGTGTAGCCGGAGTCCGGCCGGAGCATGCCGGCTATCCGCTGCTGGACGGCGTCCTCGTAGCGGGTGACCTGGCTGTCGGCGGAGAACGCGGAGCCCGCTGCCTGGTTCACCCAGGACTGCTGGGCCTTCGTCTGAGCGAGGTAGGCGATGAAGGCCTCGGCGCTCGGATTGTCGTGGGTGAACATGCCGACGAAGTCCGCCGAGACCTCCAGTCGGCGCGTCGAGGAGGACGGCACGTAGTCGTGGCTCTGCCCCTTCCTGAACCCCATCGCGGACAGCGCGCCGTGCGCGAGGGAGCAGGTGCGGGGTGTGCCGGTCATTCCCGCGGCGGCCTCGCCGAAGTTGCGGACGGCGGCGCCCTCGACGCCGGTCCCCACGAGGTTGCGCCAGGTGGTCCACGCCTGCTTGAGCGGGGGCGAGTTCCATTCCAGGGCGCCCGAGAGCCACTGCTTGTAGGCGGCGCCGTCGCCCTGGGCGAGCAGGACGTCGGCGATCCAGTCGGCGCCGGGCCAGCCGGAGGTGGGGCCGGACTCCAGTCCGAGGCACCAGGTCCCGGTCTTGCGGAGGTCGGCCGGCGACGGCCGCCCGGTCACCGCGGGGTCGAACCAGACGAGGCTCTTGACGTCCACTTTCACGGGCACCGCGTAGACCTCGCCCCGCACCTTCGTCAGCCCGCGGAACGGCTCCAGATAGGCGTCCGTGGGGACCCGGAGCGGTTGTAGCTTCCTGTCCTTCTCCGCTTCCCGGTCCGCGTACCGGTAGATGGCTCCGACGCTGGGCAGCATGGCGAGGTCGGGCGGCGCCCCGGCCGCCACCGCGGCGTCGAGCTGCTGGGTCAGGGCGCGGGTGACCTGCACGTCCACCTGGATGCCGGTGTCGTCCTGGAAGGACTTGACGACCGAGTAGAACGCCTGGAACTCGTTGCCGGACCAGGGGATCATGATCGTCACCCGGTCGTGTCCGGGGCCGCCGCCGCAGCCGGCCGCGGCCAGCAGCAGGCCCAGGACCAGGACGCAGTGCGCGAGGCGTGCCGACAGCGTTCTCATGGCCGTGTCCCTGACCGTGGTCATGAGCGCGGGAACCTGTACTCGGCGAGGCGGGGGCGGTAGCCGAGGTAGGCGAGCGCGGCGGCGGCCACGAGGAGGCCCAGGGCGAGCGTCGTCGTCAGCCAGTGTCCGATCAGCGGATTCCGGCTGAGTGCCTGGGCGTCGTGCCGGCACAGCAGGCTGGCAGTGATCCCGACCGCCGCGGTGGCCGCCGGCGCGAGGACCAGCTGGGGGCTGACACGGCGGCGGAAGCGGCGTACGACGATCCGGCCGGTCGCGAGGACGCACAGGAGCAGGACGGCCGCGGGTCCGACGAGCAGGGACCAGACGTAGGCGGGGCTCAGCCAGTGCGACTCACGCTGGGCGTCGAGGGCCTGTCGCTGCATGTTCTCGAGGTCGGTGAGCGATGCCTTGAGGCCGCCGGTGCCCGGGATGGGGTCGTCCGTCCCGGGTTCTCGCGCGTTCGGGGCGGTCAGGGCCTGCCGGGCGGCGGTCAGGCCGGCCCGGCCGCTGCGGGCGTAGTCGCGCACCGCCGTGTTGGCGAGCTGTACACAGGTGGTCAACTGTCCCTGGATGAACTGGAATTGGGCCTGTCCTCGTTTTCCGGCCGCGTTGCCCTCGGCCGCCGAGGTGACGAGGGTGTTCACGCGTGCGGTGTCGTTGGCGAACTCGGTGCCCGTGCCGATGAGGGTGACCTGGCCGGTGTCGGCGGCCTTCGCGAGCGCCTTGTCCGCGGCCACGGCCGTGTCACGTGCCTGGACGATGTCCTCGATGGCGCCGCCGGTGCGCCTCGCGGCGGCCAGTTGGTCGCCGGCCCGCGTCGACACCAGCAGATAGAGCAGTGCCGTGGCCAGCACCATGGTGATGACGCCCGCCCTGAGCCAGCGCAGCACCCGCACCGGATGGACCGCCCGGGCCCGTGTTCCCCAGCCGGTCACCGCCTCGCGCAGGGACCGTCGGGGCTCCGTGGTCGCTGCGCTCATGCGGCGTCCACCGGGGTGCCGTCCGTCGTCGCCTCGTCGAAGCGGTGGCCGCAGTTCTCGCAGAACCTGGCGGAGCGCGCCGAGGTCGTCGCCCCGCAGCGCGGGCAGTCGCGAGTGGACGGGCCGTCGGCGGGCGGGAGTTCGAGGGCGTCGGCCGGCGGGGCCGCGGTCCTGGTCGATTCGAGGCCGAGTCGTTGCACCTGTCCGCGGGGCGCGTCGCGGCGGACCCGCAGGCTGCCGTCGGGGCCGGTGACCGACACCGAGCGCAGCAGCCGCATGCGCGCGGTGTCCCTGAGCTCCTCGGCGAGTCCCACCGCGATGCGCAGCTCGCGGTCGGCGCGGTCGAAGTCCCTTCGCTGCTGGGCATCGGCGCAGGCCCGCATGGCCATGCCCAGTTCGTGTTCGTTCTCGACCCGGGTGAGGTCGGCGGACGGCGGGATCCCGAACCCTGGTGTTCCCCGCCGTCGTACGACCATGGCCGTGGGGGCGGAGCACGGCAGGCGTGTGCCGTCGCCCTGTTCGGCGTGCAGGGTGATGCGGGCGGCGCGCAGGTTCTCCTCGACGGTCAGCGTCTCGGGGTCGAAGCGCAGCGACACCTGGTACTGGCGTGTTTCGGGCGACCAGGAGCCGAGCGGGACGTGGATCTCGTCGCCGTGCAGCTGACGTGCCGTCAGTTCTGCTTCCACGGGACGTGTCTGGCGTACGAAGCCCAGCTGGAAGCGGTCGTTGAGGCGCAGGCCCAGGTAGACGCGGGCCACGACGATGCGCTGGGCCTGCTGCATGATCCGGGTGAAGTCCTGTGTGAGGTCGGAGACGGTGACGACGGCCTCGGCGGTGCCGTGCAGGGCCTCCGTGATCCGCAGCAGTTCCGCGTAGTTCCAGTCCTCGCCGAGTCCGCGCGCGTCGCACACGAAGCGGTCGGTGCACGCCTCGAGCACGCCGGCCAGCTGCTGGGGCGTCTCGTGCTCGTCCTTGCCGTCTGTGTAGAGCACCGCGTGGCGTACGGTCCCGGGGGTCGTCACCGACGCGAAGAGCCGGTCGGCGCAGGCCAGCCACTGGCCGATGGCCGTGCCGCCCTCGGCGAGCTGGCCGACGATCCGGCTCTTGGCCTCCTGCCGGGCCGCGGCGTCGACGAGGGCGAGGCCGCCCGTGGTCGGGTAGACGACCTCGGCCTTGTGGTTGCCCGCGACGATGCCCAGGAGCGTCCCGTCCCGCAGGGTGTCGACGGCCGCGCACATCGCGCGTTTCGCCTCGTCCAGCTTGCCGTGGCCGCGCATGGACAGCGACTTGTCCATGATGAGGATCTCGGCGGCCCCCGTCCGCGGGACCGCGTCGGCGACGGATCGGGCCCCGACGGTGACGAGGGCGTCCGCGCGGGTCTCGTCGTAGGCCAGGTCGGACGGCGCGTCCACGTCCACTTCGAAACTGAGCCCCGTCAAGGGCGGGCTGTCCCCCACCGGCACCACCCGACTGTGTCCTCAAGTGTCGCTGCGCGTCCCCTGTTTGTCCCTGCGTAGCGGTTCAGGAGCTTAGCGTGTCGGGTGTGACGGCGAAACGGGTACGACGGGTTCGGCTGCGGCGGCCCGGCCAGCCCCGGGCCGGCACCGGCCGCAGCCGGTTCGCCAGGTCCACCAGGGCGACGTACGCGCGTTCGGTGGGGGCGTGGGCGCCGAGCCCGCGGACCGCTTCGGACAGCTTCAGCCGGTCGTGGGTGCGCAGGAACTCGGCGTACTGGATCTCGGCCCCGAGGCCGGTGGTCGCGGCGTCGTCCGCGTGGAGGCCGTCCAGCGCCGCTCGGGCCCGTGTCAGGTCGTCCTCGGTGGGCGCGGTGTGGTCCGGCCCGGCGAGGACCGTGACGAGCAGTCGGACGGCCGCGACGCGCGCCTCGCGTTCGTAGCGGAACTCCTCGGCCAGACGCTCGGCGGTGGCGACCGCTTCCGCTCGCCGGTCCGCCAGCAGGTGCACGCGGGCCAGGCCGAAGCCGGCCGGGCCGATCGCGGGGGTGGTGTCGAAGACGGTGCCGTAGTGCGAGCGGGCGGCGTCGCGGTCGTCGCGGAACTCGGCGCACAGGCCGAGCGCGAGCTGCGGGATCAGTTCGCCCGGCAGGGTCTGTCGCACCTCGGTGAAGTGGCCGACGGCTCTCGGCACGTTCTCGCGTGCCAGCGCGATCAGGCCGGAGTACCAGGCGTGCAGCCAGTGCCAGTCGGGCAGGTCCGCGCGGGCGAGGGCCTCGGCGGCCCGGCCCGCGTCGCCGCGGCGCAGAGCGAGCCTGCTCTCGGCGAGCGCGTTCCCGGCCGAGTCGCCGACGCGCGGGTCGTCGGGATCGGAGAGGGGGGTGGGGAGCGCCGCCGCCATGTCCTGGGGGCGGGGGCAGGAGAACGGGGCGGACATGGTCAGCGTCGCGTCGTCGGTCGCGACCGCCCGGACCCAGTGGTCGAGCGGCCGCGGCGCGCCCAGTCCGCCGTGCAGCGGCTCGGTGATCGAGCCGAACAGCGCCGACGGACGGGCCACCTGGCGACAAGCCGGCGGTGCTGCCACGATCTGCCGGATCACTCCGCTGAGCTGCTCCCCGAACTGACGCGAGGAAACGAATCTCCGCTGGGGCACGGCCGTGTCCGTGGCGCGGTTCAGGAGCAGCATCAGCGAGTCGACTCCGGGGGCGGCACGATCGGTGCAGTGCGAGCGGCACACCTCCCGCAGCGTCTTCCCGAGCCCGTACAGGTCGAAGCCGGGGGTGGGCTGCAGATGCTCCGGGTCGCCCTCCGGGGGCGCGTACGGCGCGGTGTACGCGACGATCGGCCCGGGTTCCTCCTGGGACCGCACCGCGCCGAAGTCGATGAGGCGGACCCGGTCGAGGGGCCGGGCGGAGCCCGCGGAGCCCTCCTCCCGGAACCGGATGATGTTCAGGGGCTTGACGTCGCAGTGCAGCAGGCCCCTGGCGTGCAGGTAGTCGAGCGCCTGAAGGATGCGCACCCCGTGCCCGAGGAGGATTTCGAGCCGGTCGCCCTCCCGGGCCGAGAGCGGCTCGCCCGGGACGTACTCGAGCACCAGGTGCGGCCCCTCGGGCTCATAGCCCAGGATGCGGACGATGCTGTCGTGCCGGAGGCCGACCAGTATGTCCCGCTCGTGCTCGGCCGTCCTGGCCACCGACCTGTTGAGGACCTTGAGGACCACCTGGGTCTCGAGGTTGCGGTCGTGGGTGAGGTAGGCCGCCCCGTAGGCCCCCGAGCCGAGGACGCGCTCGACGTCGTAGCGGCCGGCGAGGGTGAGGCCCTGGGGCTGGGCGAAGTCGAAGGCGGTGCCGCAGTGGGGGCAGAATCCCGCGGTCCGGCCCGGCTCGTCGCCGTGGCCCCTGCCGACCGGTTTCCCGCACACCGGATTCGCGCAGTAGCGGTGGTCCTCGGGGACCGGGCCCGCCGTGGGGGACGGTATGTCCGGAAGTTCGGGGGCGTGGTCGGCGTCGATCAGGCCGAGGCCGTACCAGGGGTCGGGGCGCACCTGCGCCACGCCGACGCCGGCCCCCTGCGCCGGTACTGCCGTGGCGCCGGGCGGGGCGGCGGGTGGGGCGGCGGCGCCCTCCTGCGGCAAGGGCTGCCGGTCGCACCTCGGGCAGAAGCCCTGCTCGTCGATCTCGCCCAGGCCGCAGTCGGCGCGGTTGCACATCGGCACGGCGTCACCCTTCGTCGATCCGGCGGTTGACCTCGTCGGTGTAGCGCTTGACCAGCCGGCGGGCGGCGGCGAGGTCGATGGGTACGGTCTGCAGCGCACGGGCGGCGGGGGCGTGGAGGTCCGCGAGCCGCCGGTCCTCGTCGCCGAAGAACCGCGCGGCGCGCACGCGGTGCAGTTCCAGGCTCGTGCCGAGGTCGTCGTGGCTCTGGATCTGCCGCCGCAGGGCGCGGTCGAACCCCGCGAGCTCGGCGCGGGCCTTAACGGCGCGGTCGTGGACGGCGGTGAGTTCGGGGTTCGGCTCCGTGGTACGGGCGACGGCCAGCCGGACCCGCAGACGGGGTGCGACGCTGTGCGGCAACCGTTGGGCGGCGAAGAACTTCCCTCCCCAGCGCGCCCACAGCCGGGCCGCCGCCTCCTCCTCGGCGGCGAGCTGCCCGACGACCGCCTGGGCCTTTGCCGAGGTCACGCTCCGGGAGGCCGACCCGCCGATCGGCGCGGGGTCGAGGGACACGTCATGGACGAGATCGGCGGGCGGCCGGTCCTCGAAGCCCAGCACGAGGCGCAGGCCGCGCGAGCGGGCCCGGCCGGCCAACGGCCCCAACAGGTCCCGGACGAGCGCGGCGGGATCCGCGGCCCGGTCGACGCGGCCCACCACCAGACACGCGGGCGGGCGGCGGTGCACCAACTGGCGCACCGCGTCACGGTCGTTCTCCGCGCGCAGCCCGAACCGGCCCAGCAGATAGCGGCGCACCTCGGCGACGGACCTGCCGCAGGCGTCGTAGGCCGCGTCGATGGAGCCGAGCCCGAGGACCGTGCCGCCGGGCGCGCCGGTCAGCTCGGCGTCGGAGACGGCCGCCCGGGCCGCCGGGTCGGCCGTGCGCACCAGACGCACCAGCCAGGAGGAGCCGGCCCCGACCGAGGCGTCGGTGCCGACGACGACGGTGCCCGACCATCCTCCGTCGAGCAGCCGGGTGAGTTCCTGGGTCAGGGCGAGTCGCAGCGGGTCGCCCAGCACGTCCTTGGGCAACTCGCCGCCGGACGGCCCCAGTTCGTCGGCGCGGTGGCCGCCGGCGAACTTCCCGATGCCGGGCAGGTAGGTCAGCAGCGTCTCGGTGGGCATCATCCACGCCGCCCTGGCGTCGCCGTCGTCGTAGTCGGCGACCACGAGGCCGATGACCTTCCCCTCGAACTCGCCGTCCAGGGCCACCACCCCGGCGCCCGAATAGCCCGGCTGGATCCAGGGGTCGCCGGCGCGTATCCGTTTCAGCAGTCCCCACTCGCCCTGGCGCCAGCCGGAACCCGCCAGTTCGGCGTCCGTCCCCATGCCGTACGGCTCGGCCTGCGGAAAGCCGTAGACGCGCACCCTGCCGCCGGAGATGGGTACCTTCCACAAGGCGGTCCTGGTGCCGCAGTCGACGGGCTCGCCGAGGGCGAGCAGCGCCACGTCGCCGCGCCGCGCGCCCTCCTCGTGCACCCACGATCCCGGGACCACCCGGGCGGTGCGCGTCCACTCCGGACCGCACGCCACACTTCTGATCCGCACGTGGTCGGCGCTCCCCTGCGGTTGCGCCTTGGCGCGGCGTACGACATGCGCGCAGGTCAGCACGTGTCTGTCGTCGAGCAGCACCCCCGCACCACAGGGGGTCCCGCGCTCGTCGTCCACCCTCACCCGCCACGGGTTCTCGCTGTGGTGATGCAGCGCCATCTCTCTACAGTATGGCAACTCTCGCCCCATGAGCCCGAGTTGTCGGCATCGGACGCCGCCGGCGCCGAACGGTCTCCGCGCGATCGGCCGAGCCGCCCGGGGAGCATCCGGGCGAACCGGGGCGAGGGCTCGACGCCCAGTTCCTCGTTCAGCAACCGGCGGAAGGCGTGGTAGTGGCGCACCGCCTCGCTGACGTTGCCCTCGGCGAGATGCGCCGAGACGACGGCCCGGTGCGCGCTCTCCCGCAGGGGTTCCGCGCGTACGCTCGCCCACGCCGCCTCCATCGCCAGGGCCGGTCTGCCCTGAAAGGGCTCCCACTGGTCCTACGGCAACATCGCCAAGCCCAGCTGGTGAGCCGGCACCCCGCCGGACCCGGCCCTGTCACGGGATCACGGGATCTCCTGCTCGGCCCAGATGATCTTTCCGGCGGTCGTGTACCGGGCGCCCCATCGATGGGCGAGCTGGGCCACCAGGAAGAGGCCGCGGCCCCCCTCGTCCGTGATCCGGGCGTGTCTCAGTCGCGGGGCGGTGCTGCTGGCGTCAAAGACCTCGCAGGTCAGGCGCGAGTCGAGAAGGAGCCGCAGCCGGATGGGAGGGGTGGCGTAGCGGACGGCGTTGGTGACCAGCTCGCTCACGATGAGTTCGGACGTCATGGCCAGCTCCGCCAGCCCCCAGGCCGCCACCTGGCGGGTCGCCCGGGCCCGGACCTCGGCGACGGCGGCCGGGTCCGCGGGAACCTCCCAGGAGACGACGTGGTCGGCGGCCAGCGCGTGCGTGCGGGCCAGGAGCAGGGCGATGTCGTCGGGCTGGGGCACTGGCACGAGCTGCTGCACCGCCGAGGTGCACATCGTCCCCAGATCGGTGCCGGACCGGGCCAGTACCTCGCCGAGCCGGGTCATGCCCTGTTCCAGGTCACGGTCGGCGCCCGCGATGAGGCCGTCGGTGTAGAGGCCGATCAGGCTGTTCTCGGCGAGTTCGATCTCGGTGGACTCGAACGCCATCCCGCCGAGTCCCAGCGGGGGCCCGGCCGGCGGCTCGGGGAAGGACACCTGTCCGCCGGGGGCGACGACGACGGGCGGCGGGTGTCCGGCCCGGGCCATCGTGCACCGCCTGTCGACCGGGTCGTAGACGGCGTACAGGCAGGTCGCGCCGAGGAAGGCGGTCGTGCCCTGCTGGGCCGCCGTGCCGTCGGTCTTCTCGGCGCTCAGCCGCAGCACCAGGTCGTCGAGGTGGGCCAGCAGTTCGTCGGGCGGCATCTCCATGTCGGCGAGGGTCTGCACCGCCGTGCGCAGCCGGCCCATGGTCGCCGCGGCGGCGATGCCGTGCCCCACCACGTCGCCGACGACGAGCCCCACCCGAGCCCCGGACAGCGGGATCACGTCGAACCAGTCGCCGCCCACCCCGTCGGTCGGGTCCGCGGGCAGGTAGCTGGAGGCCACCTCCAGCGCGGTGCCGCCCGCCAGGGCGTGCGGCAGCAGACTGCGCTGCAGGGTGACCGCCGCCGTGTGCTCCCGGGTGTACCGGCGGGCGTTGTCCACGCACAGCGCCGCCCGCGCCACCAGTTCCCGGGCCAGCAGCACGTCGTCGGGCCGGAACGGGACGAGGTTGAGCGACCGTACGAAGGTGGCGAGGCCCAGGACGGTGTTGCGGGCCCGCATCGGCACGGAGATGAGGGAGTGCAGTCCGAACCGGCGGATGTTCGCCGCCCGCTCGGGCTCTTCGGACCGCCACACCTCGTCGGACGGGTCGAGGACCGGGATGAGGATCGGCTCGCCGTCGATGAGCAGCCGCGCGTCGTGCGTGGGAGGAACGAAGTCCACCGGGTCGCCGATGCGGACCACGGCCTCCGGGCAGCCCTCCCGCACCGACGCCATCCCGGCGCGCCGCATCACCGGCTTGGCGGGCGCGGGTCCCGCGTCGGTCAGCCACGCGCCGTGCCCTTCGGTGCTGAGCACCGGCTCCAGGAGGTCGACGACGACGAAGTCCGCGAAGCGCGGGACGGCGAATTCGGCGAGCTCCTGGGCCGTACGCATCACGTCCAGCGTGGTGCCGACCTTCGTCCCGGCCTCGTTGACCAGCGCCAGCAGTTGGCGGGCGGTCCATCGCTCGGTGACGTCCTGGACCATGTAGCAGACCCCGGAGACCGAGTCGTCGGCGCTCACCAGGGGGAAGAAGGACGTGGAGTAGGCGCGCCGGCGGTGCGGGTCGGCCCAGCTCCAGCCGAGGTACTCGTAGTCGGTGATCGGGGCCCCGGTCTCCAGGACCGTGCGCATCCGCCCCTCGATGGCCTCCGCCTGCAGCCCGGGCAGCAGCTCGCTCAGCCGGCGCCCCAGCCGCTGGGCGCGGGGCACACCGCCGAATCGTTCCAACGTGTCGTTCAGCCACACGTAGCGCAGTTGCAGATCCATCACCGCCATGCCGACCGGAGAGCGGGTCAGAAACCCGTCGAGGACGGACTGGCCCACCGTCCACTGCCGGCTCTGCCCGCGAGCGGAGAGCAGAAAGCACTCCTGCGCACCGACGCGGAACGACGCGGAGACCCGCAGATCGACGTCGACGGCGTGGCCGTCCCGGTGCCGCAGCAGGACCCGACCGCTCCACCCCATGCCCGCGCGGCAGCGCTCGGCGACGCCGGCCACCCGCGCCGGATCCCGGTCCATCGCGGCCAGGTCGGCGGCCGAGCGGCCCACCACCTCCGAGGCCGGGTGGCCGAGCAGCGCCTGCGCGGCGCGCGTCCAGCCGACCACGACACCGTCCGCGGACACGACCGCCGCCGCGTCGCTGGACGCGTCGAGGAGATCGCGCGCGCCGGTGGGCATCGGGGCGTCGGAGTCCTCTCGCGCGAAATCCATGGGTGCGCCGTCCTCCACATCACCATGGTCCTGCTTGTCCGTCCGATCCGCACGGCACCGCAGGCGCCCGCCGAAGCCCCGCTCCGCTACCGCACACGGCGGCCGGGAGAGAGCATGGAAGGGCTGGAGGAGGTTCCGCGATGACAGCCGAACCCACCCGGTCCGACGGTGACGCGTACCGCTCCGCGCCCCCGCCCACCGGTCTGCTGGACATGCTGAGCGTGTCCGCGATGGTCCTCGACGCCGACGGGCGCATCGTGTTCTGGACCCCGCAGGCGAAGGAGCTCTTCGGGTACACCGCCGACGAGGCCCTCGGCAAGTACGCTGCGCGGCTGTTCATCCACTCCGAACATCTCAAGGCCGTGGTGAGGCTGTTCACGGAGGTGCTGGAGACCGGCCGGAGCTGGGCGGGCACCTTCCCCATCCGGCACAAGGACGGCAGCAGCCGTCTGATGGAGTTCCGCAACATGCGGCTGCAGGACGACCTCGGCGAGGTCTACGCCCTGGGCATCGCCGCCGACCACACCCTGCTCCAGCGCGTCGAGACGGATCTGGCGCTGTGCGAGCGGCTGATCACCCAGTCCCCGATCGGCCTGGCCCTCCTCGACCCCGACCTGCGCTACCTCCTCGTCAACCCGGCGCTGGAACGCATCGACGGCATCCCCGCCGAGGACCATGTGGGCCGTGGCCTCAGGGAGACGCTGCCGCTGCCCGACGTCGACACCATCGAGTCCGCGCTGCGTCAGGTGCTCACCACCGGCACGCCGCTGCTCGACCAGTACCACGTGGGCCGCCCGCCCACCGACCCCGACCGCGAGCACGCCTGGTCCCTGTCCTTCTACCGGCTCGAGGACCCCGGCGGACGGATCCTGGGCGCGGCCGCCTCGGTCGTCGACGTCACCGAACGGCACCGCGCGGCCGCGGAGGCCGACCGGGCCCGGCGCCGCCTCGCCCTCATCGCCGCCGCCTCCGTGCGCGTCGGCACCACGCTGGAGGTGGAGGAGACCGCCCGGGAACTGGCCGAGATCGCCGTCCCCCAGCTCGCCGACGTGGTCGCCGTGGACGTCCTCGACTCCGCGCTCGCCTGCCGCCGCGCACGCCGGCCGGACGACGGCCCGGAGCTGTTCCGCGCCCTCGCGCTCAAGGCGGCCCACCCCACCGTGGCACTGCGCGCCGCCGACCCGCCCGGCGGCCTCGCGGCCTACGACGGCGACCGGCTGGTCACCCTGTGCGTGCACACGCGCCGGCCGGTGCTGGTGCCGCACGTCGGCGACCAGGACCTCCCCCGTATCGCCCGGGACGCCGAGGCCGGCTCGCTGCTGGCCCGGGCCGGCGTCCACTCGTATCTCGCGGTGCCGCTGATCGCCCACGGCGAGGTGCTCGGCGCCCTCGACCTCAAGCGCACCAGCAATCCGCTGCCCTTCGACGAGGACGACGTCGTCCTCGCCTCCGAGCTGGCCGGCCGGGCGGCCGTGGCCATCGACAACGCCCGCTGGTTCCAGAGCGTGCGCAACACCGCCCTCACCCTGCAGCGCAGTCTGCTGCCCGACCACGCCCCCCACCACACCGGCCTCGACCTCGCCTCCCGCTACCAGCCCGCGCAGGCCACCAGCGAGGTGGGCGGCGACTGGTACGACGTGATCCCGCTGACCGACGACAAGACGGCGCTGGTCGTCGGGGACGTCATGGGCAACGGCATCGACGCCGCCGCCACCATGGGCCGGCTGCGCACCGCCACCTGCGCCTACGCGGACCTGGACCTCGAACCCGGGGCCGTGCTCCAGCACCTGGACAAGATCACCTGCGATCTGGAGCACTACATCGTCACCTGCCTGTACGCCGTGTACGACCCCCGTACCAGGCAGTGCCGCATGGCCAACGCGGGACACATGCCGCCCGCGCTGGCCGGCCCCGGCCATGCCCCCCGGCTGCTCGACCTGCCCTCGGGCGCCCCGCTCGGCGTCGGCGGCGTCCCCTTCGAGGCCACCACGACCGACCTCGTCCCCCGCGACCTGCTGGTCCTCTACACCGACGGCCTCGTCGAGACCCGGCACCACTCCATCGACGACCGCCTCGGCGTCCTCCTCAACTTCCTCGACGAACCCGAACGGCCCATGGAGGAGATCTGCGACCTCCTGCTGTACGGCCTGCGCCACCCCGACGACCACGACGACGTCGCCCTGCTCCTCGCCCGGATCCTGTAGGCCGTCACCCCGCCGACCCTCGTATGTCTGAGGTTCCCGCGGGAGCGGTCAGGACATTGACTGCTCCCGGATCGACAACTCCACGGGCACACGAGGATCGGGGGATCCTGATGCACGGGTCAGTACGAGGCAGACGCACGGGGGTACGAGGCGGCCTCGCGGTCGTCCTGAGGTGGTGTCTCCTGGCGGCGGTCCTGGTCGGCGCGGCCACCGCCCCGGCGCACGCGTCCGGGCCGGCGCCGGCCGCGCCCCGGGACGCGCCGGCCGCCGCGCGGGCGGTCGAGGTCCCGCCCGGGGTGACGGCGGGGGTCGCGGTCTTCGACCGGCAGACCGCAACCTTCACCGAACAGCTCAATCCGCGGATGCGGTTCCGGTCCGCGTCGGTCGTCAAACTGCTCATCGCACTCGACCACCTGTGGAACCGAGGCCCCGACTACAGCCTGCCCGCGGACGACCGTGCCCGGCTCGACACGATGCTGCGCTCCAGTGACGACGCGAGCGCCTCGTACTACTGGGCGCAGAACGGCGGCAGCGCGATCGTCACCCGGGTGGTCGCCCGCCTCGGCCTCGCCGACACCGTGGGGCCGCCGGCGGGCTACCCGGGCTTCTGGGGCTACACGGCGCTGTCCGCCGCCGACACCGTACGGATCTACCGCTACCTCCTGGACAGCGCGCCCGAGCCGGTCCGCACCCTCGTCATGGGCGACCTGCGACAGTCCACGCGGTGCGGCACCGACGGATTCGACCAGCGTTTCGGCATCCCGGCGTCGTTCGAAAAGCCGTGGGCGGTCAAGCAGGGCTGGTCGGGCTTCGGTGACTCCGGCAACTGCACCGACACGACCGCCGTCACGGGCGCGACCGCGGCGAAAGCCGGAGCGGGGGCGAGGGTGCAGGCCGGAGCAGCGGCGGGGGCGGACGACGTGGATCTGACGCAGCGGGCGCTGCACACCACCGGAACCGTCGGGGCCGGCGACCGCTCGATCGTCGCCGTGTTCACCCTCCAGCCGACGAGCACCACGTTCGGCGCCGCCTACACCAACCTCAACCGGCTGGTCCGCTCCCTGAACGTGCCCGCGGGCGTGCACCCGGCCGGCACCTGGTTCGGCACCTGGGGCACCGACGTACGCGTCCGCGCCGGTACGACCACCTCCTCGACCGCGCTCACCAAGCTGCCGGCGGGGGTGGAGGTGCTGATCCGCTGACAGAAACAGGGCCAACAGGTCGAGGTGCCGCCGTACGTCAACGACTGGTGGGCCTATCTGCCGCTGTACGGCGGCTACATCACCAACATCTACGTCCGGTCACCGGACAACCGGTTGCCGGGTGTCCCCCTGTGCTGAGGCCTCGGCTCCTCACCTGATCGACGCAGCCGGCCCCTTTCAGAGCGCAGTGTCACGAGACGTGTGTATACGGTGAACACGGATCACGACCAGCGTTCCTCCAGGTCGGCGCGTCCAGGAGGAGAAAGGGGCCGGCATGCCGGTGAACGTCACCTACCCGGGCGTCTACGTCGACGAGGTCAAGAGTTCCGTGAGGACCATCACGGGCGTACCGACCTCGGTCGCCGCGTTCGTCGGCTACGCGCCGCGCGGCCCGGCCGACCGGCCCGTGCACATCACCGGATGGGCCGACTACGAGGCCGTTTTCGGCGGCCTGCAGCCGAAATGCCCGATGAGCTACGCGGTCTACCAGTTCTATCTGAACGGGGGGAGCGAGGCGGAGATCGTCCGGGTGGTGAAGAAGGACCCGCTGCTGGTCCACCTGCGACTTCCGGCCGATCCGCTCGCAACGGCGCCCACCCAGCCGGCGGCCACGCCCGCGCCCGCCGCGGCGGGCGGCAGCAGCGGCAGCGGCGGCAGCGGCGGCAGCGAGGGAGGGGACAACGCTGCCGCCTCCGGCACCTCGGGGGAGGGTGCCGCCTCCGATGAGAAGAAGAAGGCGAAGGGCGCGGCCGACACGAGCGGAGGCGGCGCCAAGGCCACTCCCGCCGCCCGCACCAGCGAAAGCGCCCCTGCCGCCGTTCTCATCGCCGCCTCCCCGGGACGGTGGGGTCTGAATCTCCGAGCTCGGGTCGACTACGACACCTTGGAAGGCAAGGACACGCCGGATTCGGAGCGCAAGCTGTTCAACCTGACGGTCCACGACGTGGAGACCCGTGCCCAGGAGCGGTACCTCAACGTCAGCGTCGAGCAGGGCAGTCCGCGCAACCTGGAAACCGTCCTGCAGTCCTCACAGCTCGTCCGTGTCGAGACTCTCACCCCGACGATGCCGACAGCCAACCCGGCTCCGGACCCCAAGGATCCCGATCCCTTCAACTCCACGACAGGTGGTAAACCGTGCTACTACGGCCCGACGGAAGGCGACGGCGGAGCCGACGCTGCCGCGGAGCTTCCGGATGCGACCAGGTACACCGGCAGCCCGGCCGAGAAAACAGGGCTGTACCAGTTGTTGAAGACGGACATCTTCAACATCCTGTGCCTGCCCGACCAGATCGACGATTTGGGTGCCGCCAAGGCCCTACGGGATGCCGCGCTGAAACTGTGCCTCGACCGGCGTGCCGTCCTCCTCGTCGACCCACCTGCGAGCTGGACGGGTGACCTGGACTCCGTCCTCGACAAGCTGGCAGACGTACAGGGCGACGAGGCCGACAAGAACGCCGCGCTCTACTACCCCCGCGTCCTCGCCCCGGACCCCCTCCTCGGCGGCGCCGTCCGGCCCTTCCCGCCCTGCGGTGTCATGGCCGGCGTCCTCGCGCGGACCGATGTCCAGCGAGGGGTCTGGAAGGCGCCGGCCGGCACCGATGCCTCGTTGAGCGGGGTCAGTGATCTGGAGGTGCCGCTGACCGATCTGGAGATCGGGCGGCTGAACCCCGTCGGCGTGAACTGTCTGCGGCGGCTGCCGGCCGCCGGACCGGTCGCCTGGGGAGCACGCACCCTGCGCGGGTCCGACCGCCTCGCGGACGAGTGGAAGTACCTCCCGGTGCGCCGGCTGGCCCTGTTCATCGAGGAGAGCCTGTTCCGGGGCACGCAGTGGGTGGTGTTCGAGCCGAACGACGAACCCCTGTGGGCGTCGGTCCGGCTGAACGTCGGCGCCTTCATGAACTCGCTGTTCCGCGCGGGCGCGTTCCAGGGCCGGACTCCTCAGGAGGCGTACCTGGTCAAGTGCGACAAGGACACCAACCCGCAGAACGACATCGACCGCGGCATCGTCAACATCCACGTGGGCTTCGCCCCGCTCAAACCCGCGGAGTTCGTGATCGTGCACATCCAGCAGCTCGCCGGACAGATCCAGGTCTAGGAGGACGACCGATGCCGGAAGTCACGCGCCGGGACCCCTTCAAGAACTTTCGCTTCCGGGTGAAGTTCAGCGGGGAGACCGCCTATATCGCCGGAATCAGCAAGGTCAGCGGACTCAAACGCACCACCGAGGTCATCCGGCACCGCGACGGCGGCGACCCGGGCACCAGCCGCAAGCTTCCCGGCCGCACGGAGTACGAGGCCATCACCCTGGAGCGCGGCTGCACCATCGACACCGCGTTCGAGGAGTGGGCCAACCGGGTCTGGAGCCTGAAGAACTCGGCGGGCGGTCTGGAGACGTCCCTGAAGGACTTCAGACGGGACCTCATCATCGACGTCTTCGACGAGGGCGGCCAGCAGGTGCTGTCCTACTCCGTGCACGAGGCCTGGGTCTCCGAATACCAGGGGCTTCCGGAACTCGACGCCGGCTCCAACGCCGTCGCCTTCGAGCACATCAAGGTGGAGCATCACGGCTGGGTGCGGGAGCACACCAACCCGCCGCAGGAGCCGCAGTTCAGCGACACCGCCGGGTGACCTCGTGCCGCATCGACTGACGGAGGCGAAGGTCCTGGAGGTGTGGGAGGGCGGGCTCGGCGGCACCCCGGCGGCCCGCTCCCTCCTGCTCGCCTCGATGGCGGCGTCGGCCGGTCAGGACGTCGCGGACCTGCCCCTGAGCGTCGTCAACGCCCTCCTGCTGGAGCTGCGTTGCGGCGCCTTCGGCGACGCGCTGCCCTGTACGGCGGACTGCCCGGCGTGTGGTGACAGCCTTGATGTGACCGTGGCGGCCGGGGAGTTGAGGCCCGCGGGGGCGAGCGCGGACGCCGACCCGGGGGGCCGCGTGCCCGCTACGGCGACGCTGACGACGTACGGCATGACGGTCACGTACCGGGCCCTCACCGGCCGCGACGTCCGGGCCGTCGATCCCACGGCGCCCCAGGCGCGTCGCAGTCTGCTGCGCCGGTGCGTCGTGCACGTCAGTCCACCCGCCGAGGAGCTGCCCGACGAGGTCCTCGAGGACGTGGCCCGACGGCTCCCGGAACTCGACCCGGGGGCCGACACCGTACTCGTACTGAACTGCCCGCAGTGCGGGCACAGTTGGGAGGCCACCCTGGACATCGGCGACCACCTGTGGACCGAAGTCTGCGGCTACGCACGCAAGTTGCTGCACGAGGTGCACACCCTGGCGCGGTCCTACGGCTGGTCGGAGGCCGAGGTGCTGGCGGTCAGCCCGGTGCGGCGGCAGTTCTATCTGGAGGCGAGCGCCGGATGAACGACTTCGTGGACCGGGTGCTGGGGGCGCCGGGACCGCGGCTCAGGCCGCTGATGCCGAACGTGTTCGACCCGGGTGCGCCGCGACTGCCGAGCGGTCAGGGTGGCCCTGGCCGCGCTCACGAGCCGGATGCGGCGCGCGTCCCGGACACGTCGGAGGCCTTGCCCTCCATGCCGACGGGCGAGCCGGGCTCGGGCGGGCACTCGTCGTCCTCGCCGCCTCTCCCGGGAGACCGGCCCCCGGCCGCCGGCAGCGATACGGCAGCGCCGCCCGCACGGACGTCTCGGACGCGGTCAGGTGCGGACGCTCCGCCGGCCGGTGACCGTCCCGTTCCGGTCGACACGGGCCGGCCCACCGACGTGGAGGGCGGCGCTTCCACGCCTGGCGAGAGCCCCCCTCCTCGTCCGAACCGCTCGCCTCGCGCCATGGCGGCGACGCCGAAGGACATGCCGAGCGTGTCCTCGCCCGGCCGACGCGCCGAGGCGTCCCCCACGGACGCCGCGGTAGCGCCACAGGCACCGGGCGAGCACCCGAAACCCCGGAGCGCCCGCCCCGAGCCCCAGACACCCGGCGTCCCGAGGACGGCGGCCAAGCCCGAAGACACCGCCCCGTACGCC
Organism: Streptomyces sp. NPDC050121; assembly: GCF_044460385.1. Lineage (NCBI taxonomy): Bacteria > Bacillati > Actinomycetota > Actinomycetes > Kitasatosporales > Streptomycetaceae > Streptomyces > Streptomyces sp. NPDC050121. The sequence goes on from NZ_JBITJV010000006.1 coordinate 151,077, forward strand.
TCGCAGACGGAGGCGACCGACGCCACCTCGGCACACGCCCCGACGACGACGGCGGCGATCTACGACACCTCGCCGCACGCCCCGACGACACCGTCCGAGGCTCGGCACGCCGAAGCGCCGGTGCACAGCACGTCCGCTCCACCGAGTACGCGGGACACGTCCCGAAGAGCTTCCCGCGTGCCCCCCGAGGCTCACAGTGCGTCGCCCCGCGACCCGGCCCCACCGCCCACACTCCAACACACGCCACCGCCCGGCCCGACGACGCCTCCCCCGTCCGACGACATGCGCCCACCCGCTCTGGCTCGGTCCCACCGGCCCGAGGAAACTTCACCGCACAACCCGGCCACCGCTCCCCGGGCGGAGGACACCTCACGGGACAACCCGGCCGCCCCTCACCGGCCTGAGGACACCTCACCGCACCACCCGACCGCTGCTCCCCAGGCCGAGGACACCTCACCGGACATCCCGGCCACGCCTCGCAAAACCGACGCCACGTCACGACGCCACTCGGGCCCGTCCTCGCCGCCCGAGGGAAGCCCGCCGTACCATTCGGCGTCGCCCGCCGGGCCCCCGGCCGCGACACCGGAGGTCCCGGACCCGACCCGCAAGGGCCGGAACGCGCGGCCGCACCCCGAAGGCGTGCCGGCATACAGTGCGGCGACGCCACCACACCACAGCGTCGTCCCACGACACGGCACCGTCGCGCCATCACACGACCCGAACACGCCCGGGTCGCCCCGCACGCCGGGGACCCACCGCCCGACAACCGGCGCCGAGCACGTCCAAGGATCCGCGGTGCACGCCGACCGGCCCAACCCGCTGCCGAGCACCGAGCGCGCGCACAACCCGGTGCCCTCGGCCGAGGCAGACGCCGAGGCCGCGGTGAGGCCGACGGCGCCCGAGGCAACGGCCGTCACCCCCGCCCCACCGACGTCGAGGACCACTACGTCCCCGACACCCTCCGAACCGTCCCCGTCCAGGACCACCACACCCCCGTCGTACTCCGGACCGTCCCACTCCCAGGGCCATTCGCCTGCGGCTCCCCACGCACAACGCCCATCCCCAACCCCCTCGCCCCCGCCCGCCTCTCCATCCAGCCCCGTCCCGCTCGCGCCCACCACGGACGCCCCTTCGCGCCCTTCGGCGCTCGCCTCGCCCCCTCACCTCGGCGTCCGCGCCGCAAGGCCCGTCTCCGCCACCCCCGAGCGTCCCGCCACCAACCCTGTTCCTCCCCACGCGCACCCGAGGCCGGGCGCACGGCACCCGGCCCCCACCCCCTCCACGCACCCCCAACCCCCGCCATCCCCCGTGCACCTCACCCGACGTCCCACACCCCCCACACCCCCCGTGGCCCCCGCGTCTGCGTCACCTCCCTCGCCACCGGCCCCCGAAGCCGCACCCCCACCCCACCGCCCCACGACGCCGCCCAGAGAAACCGTCCTGCACGTCACCATCGACCGCCTCGTCGTCCATACCGCGCGCTCCCAGCCGGTGGTGGACGACCCGCCTTCGCCGCGGCGGTCGCGGATGTCGCTCGAGGAGTACCTGGGGAGGCGGTCGTGAGTGACGCGTTGGCCGTTGCCGCGGTGACGGAGACCTTGCGGGTCGCGTTGCAGGAGGCCGTCCTCCGCGCGGTGCCCGATGCGGTGGTGACGGTGCGCCATCCGGGCGGCATGGACGCCGCCGACGAGGACGACGGGCGGACGCCGACGCCGACGCGGACACGGACACGGACGCCGACCCTCAACCTGTTCCTGTACCGCACCGCCGTCGACGCCGCCTGGCGCAACACCGCCCCCCTGGGAACGCACCCCGGTGAGACCCGGCACCCGGCGCTGCCCCTCGTCCTGCACTACCTGTTCACCGGGTACGCGCCCCCGGACCAGGACTCCACTCTCCCCGAGCGGCTGCTCGGCGCGGCGATGGCGGCCTTGCACGACCGGCCCGTGCTGTCCGCCGAGGCGCTCAAGGCCGCCGCGGACTTCAGCGATCTGCATCTGCAGCCCGAACCGGTGAAGGTCACCCCGGCGGTCATGCCGCCGGACGAGATGTGGCGGCTGTGGTCGGCGCTCGGTCACGGCTACCGGCTCTCCGTGCCGTACGAGGCCCGGCTCGTGCTCATCGACAGTTCCATGCCGGGCCGGACGCCCCTGCCGGTGCTGCGGCGCGGCGCCGCCGGGGCCGGGCCGGAGGCGGCGCCGACGGCGGCGGAGCCGTGGCCGGTCCTGCGGGACGTGCTGCCGCCGGTCGCGGCGCCGGGCGCCGACGTCGTGCTCAGCGGCAGCGGGTTCGGCGGGGCCGGGGCGGGAGCGGTGAGCGTCCGCCTGACGCATCCGTTGCTCGGGGGTCCCCTCGTGCTGCCGGCCCGTGCCGACGGGGCCGCCGCCGTGCGGGTCACCCTGGACGGCAAGTTCGGTGCGGGGCAGTGGTCCGTGGTCGTCGTCCTCACCGCTCCCGACGGCAGCGAGCGGACCACCGCGCCCCGCCCGCTCCGGATCGCGCCGCGCATCACCAGCGCCCTGCCGCTGACCGTCGCGCGGGCGGGAAAGGGGGCGAAGGAGGCGAAGGGCGTCTTGGTGCTGTCCCTCGACTGCGAACCCGCCGTTCAGCCCGGTCAGCGCGCCGAGTTGCTGGTGGGTGATCTGCCCGTGCCCGCCGAGCCCTTCGCGCGGGCCACGCGCAAGCTGCGGTTCCGGCTGGTCGCGGGAGCGCCGGGGCGGTATCCGCTGCGGCTGCGCGTCGACGGCGTGGACAGTCCGCTGGCCGATCCGGGCGCGGAGCGGTTCGACGCCGACACGGCGGTGGTGATCACATGACGGCGACCCGGGTCGAACTGCGCATCCGCCGACTGGTGCTGGACTCGGCCGACGGGGTGTCGCGGGCGGCGCTCTGCACGGCGGTGGAGACGGAGCTCGCCGTGCTGCTCGGCCTCTCCCCCGCGGGCGGGCCTCGTGCCGGGCACGGCCCGACCGGGGCGGCACCCGCACACCTGTCCGCACACGTATCCGCACACGTATCCGCACACGTATCCGCACACGCACCCATCCACGTATCCGCGCACGTGTCGACGCTCGGTCGGCACATCGCCCGGGCCGTCCACCGGGCGATGTGCGAGGCGGAAGGCGAGGGTGTGTCATGAACCAAGCCATGCCGCGGCGCGGCGGTTTCGTCTTCCTCGATCCCGACCATGGGCGGGTGCTGCGGGTCGTGCCGTTCCAGTACAACCCCGACAGCATCACCCGTACGCTCCAGCCGCGGGGCATCGGGGCCGACGCCGGTGACCGGCTGGAGGCGCTGCGGTTGCAGGGACCGCCCCGGGAGACGTTCCGGATCGACGCGGAGTTCGACGCCACGGACCAGGTGGCCGCGGCGGGCGCTCCGGCGCCGCCCGCCGGTTCCGGGCTGTTCGGGATGCTGTCCGCGCTGGAGACGGCGGTCGCTCCCACGGCCGCGCAGTTGACGCAGCAGAACGACCTGGCCGTCCAGGGGATCCTGGAGATCGCCCCGGTCCAGGCGCCGCTGCCCGTGCTGGTGCTCGGCGCGCACCGGGTCCTGCCCGTGCGGATGCTGGACCTCGACGTGTCGGAGGAGGCGTACGACGGGGAGCTCAGTCCGATCCGGGCGCGAGTGACGCTGACGGTGCGTGTCCTGACCGTCGACGACGTGGGCTTCGGCCACAAGGCCGGCGGGCTGTACCTGCAGTACCAGCAGGGCAGGGAGCGTTTCGCGGCGCTCGTCGGATACGGCCCGGGAGCGGTCGGTTATGCGAGCGGATGACAGGAGATGAGCCATGTTCGAGCCCAGCAGCAGGTACCACGCGGTCCCCACGACGACGCGCACCCTCGCGGACGGCAGGACCGTGACTCACCTGCGCCGGCGTTTCCTGCCGCAGCCCGAGGAGTTGATGGTTGTCGGCGAGCATGTGGTCGCGGCCGGCGAGCGGCTCGACCGGATCGCGGCGCGACGGTACGGCGATCCCGAGCAGTCGTGGCGGATCGCCGACGCCAACCGGGCCATGTGTCCGGACGAGTTGACGGCCAGACCCGGCCGGCGGCTGCGGATCACCCTGCCGGCCGAGGCGTCGGCGGCGCCCGGCGGCGGGCCGGTCGTGTGATGACGCACCAGCTGCACCTGCTGCTGCTCGTCGGGGACACCGTGCCCGCTCCGGCCCCGGCGGCGATGATCGACGCCCTGCACGGGGTGCGGATCACCTCGGCGAGCGGCCGGACCAACGGCTTTCAGCTGACGTTCGCCGTCAGTGCCCGCTCCCCGCTGGCCGGGGCGGTGCTGCCGGGCGGGGCGCTGTACGCGAGGAAGCGGGTGGTGGTCGCCGTGGTCCTCACGGGCCGGTGTCATGTGCTGATGGACGGGGTGGTGACCCATCAGGAGCTGCACGCGGGCCGGGCTCCGGGGTCCTCGTTCCTCGTGGTCACCGGGGAGGACCTGACGGTGCTGATGGACCTGACGCACGTCCGGCGCGCCTACCCGGGGCTGCCGCCGCAACTGCGGGCGATGGCGGTCTGCGCGGGGTACGCGCAGTACGGCGTCGTGCCGCGGGCCGTGGCCCCGGTCCTCACCGACCAGCCGAACCCGGTGATCGACATTCCGGTGCAGTCGGCGACCGATCTGGCGTATCTGCGGGCGATGGCCGCGGACGTGGGGCACGTCTTCCATCTCGAACCGGGGCCCGCGCCGGGCGTCAGCACCGCCTACTGGGGGCCGCAGAACCGCGACGGAGCCCTTCAGCCGGCCCTCACCACGGGCTGCGGCGCGGCCGACAACGTGGAGGAACTCACCTTCTCCTTCGACGGGCTGGCCCCGTCCGGCTACAGCACCGACCGGCTGGAGCCGCCGTCGACGTCCGCCTCCGAGGCCGCCGCGCCCGAGCCCGGCATCCTGCGCAAGAGCCTGTCGTCGAGCCCGGCCGAGGCGCTGCGCACGGGGGCGCTCACCGGGCAGACCGGCCGCTCGCTGACCCGGACCCTGCTGGCGGGGCTCGGCCGCGAGGTCGCCGTCGACGCCGTCACCGGCCGCGGCACCGTCGACGTGCTGCGCTACGGCCATGTTCTCGGCGCCCACGCTCTGGTGGGCGTGCGCGGGGCGGGACGGGCGTACGACGGGCGGTACTTCGTGGCCGCCGTGACCCACGACCTCACCCGCGACACGTACAGGCAGCACTTCACGCTGGTCCGCGACGGGCTCGGCGCCGACACCCAGGCGGTGACCGCATGACGACAGCACAGACGGCAGGACGGATGACGGCGCAGACGGCAACGGGGTCGGCGGCACAGGTGAACCAGTGGCACGGGATGTACGAGGGGGTCGTCGTCTCCGCCGTCGATCCGACCGGTGTCGGCCGGCTCCTGGTCCGGGTGCCCGAGGTGCTGGGCGACGAGACCCCGGTGTGGGCGGTGCCGGTCACCCCGCTGGCCGGTTCGGACTGCGGGATGTACGTGGTGCCGCCGCCGGACTCCGGGGTGTGGGTGCAGTTCCTGGACGGGGACCCCGAGCGGGCGGTGTGGGCCGGGTTCCGGCGGGGCGGTTCGGGGGACGTGCCGTCGGCCGCCCGGTCCACCCCGCCGGGCGTGCCGCAGATCGTGCTGGCCACGCCCACCCAGAACGCCCTCGTGCTCAGCGACCTGCCGGGGCCCACCGGCGGGATCAAGTTGCAACTGCACGGTGAGAACGGGCCGTTCATCAGGATCAACGAGACGTCGATCGAGATCTCCTGCGGTCCCGGACTCGCCACCATCCAACTCGTCGGACCCCAGGTCATCGTCAACAACGGTGCGTTGACGGTGCTGTGAGGAGACCATGCCCGGACTGCTGCTCCACTACGGCGCGCTGATGATGTGCGCCCACCCGCCCGGCCTCGTGACCGTCCCCGCGCCCGTCCAGCAGCGTGTCCTGGTGGGGCCGCAGCCCGTGCTGACCAGCGCCGACCAGTTCCTGGTGGCCGGGTGCAGCTTCCCCGCCGTCACCGTGGGGGCGCCGCCGTGCGTGAGCATCACCTGGCTGCAGCCCTCCACCCGGGTGTTCGTGAACGGGCTGCCCGTCCTGCTGCAGCCGACGCCGGTCGGGGTCGCCCCGGCGATCGGCGTGGGCACACCGCCGCCCAACCCGCCGACGGTCCTGGCCATGCAGTTCCGGGTGCAGGGGATGTGAGCGCGATGGACATCGACTTCCCCTACCGGGTCGACGCCCGGGGCCGCACGGCGCGCGTCGACCACGCCGGTCATGTCCGGGACATGGTGGAGCTGGTCCTCTTCACCGGTCCCGGGGAACGGGTGAACCGGCCCGACTTCGGCTGCAACCTCCTCGACCTGGTCTTCGCCGGGAACAGTCCCGAGCTCGCCGCGACCCTGGAGATGACCGCCCAGGCGGCTCTGCAGCGCTGGCTGGGCGATGTGCTCACGGTGGAGTCCGTCACGGTGACGTCGCAGGAGGCGACGCTGCGGGTGCATGTGGCGTACGTCCTGACGGCGACGGGCGAGAGCCTCACCGCCACGGTCACGGGCGGGGGAACCCCCTCATGACGGTGCTGAACGGGTCCTACGAGGGCCTGAGCGCGGACGGGCCGGCCGGTATCCGGGAGGTGCGGGCGGAGCCGGACCGGCGCACGCTGACCGTCACCTTCGTCGGGGTGCTCCCGCCGGGCGTGGACCGCACCCGGTTCGTCGTCGAGGGCGGACGACGGGTCGTCGGCGTCCGCGTCCTGCGGGTCCGCCGCGACTCCGGGCCGGAGCGCGAGTACGGCGGGGAGAGTCGGCTGCGGCTGACCCTGGACCGGCCGGGCGACGACTCCACGTACCGGCTGCGGGTGCTGGGGCGGGGCTTCCACGGCGGCCACGACCACGCGGACTTCACCTTCCACCCGACCGCCGGCCACCCCCCGCGCCCCACCCCGAGGGCCGCTGAGCCGGCCGGGCCGCCCGTCGGCCCCGCCCCGGCGATCGACTACCTGGCCAAGGACTACGCCAGTTTCCGCCGGCTGCTCCTGGAGCGGCTCTCGCTCACCCTGCCGCAGTGGACCGAACGGCACGCCCCCGACCTCTGGATCACTTTGGTGGAGCTGCTGGCCCATGTCGGGGACCGGCTCAGCTACCAGCAGGACGCCGTGGCCACCGAGGCGTACCTGGACACCGCGCGGCTGCGCACCTCGGTGCGGCGCCATGCGCGGCTGGTCGGCTACCCGATGCACGACGGCTGCGCGGCCCGCACCGTCGTCTGTGTGGAGACGGCCACGGAACTGACCGTGGACACCCACGATCTGGCGTTCACGGCGCAGTCCGAGGACGAGTACCCGCAGCGGGCGGACCGGCCGCGCAGCCCGGTGATCTCGCAGGAAGCCCTCGTCTCGTCCCGGTATCCGGCCTACCAGCCGCTGGAGCGGCGCCGGATCCGGCTGCTTCCCGCGCACAACGGCGTACCGCTGTGGGCCTGGGGGAAGGACGAGTTCGCGCTGCCCGTCGGGAGCACCCGGGCCGCCCTCCTCGACGGCGACGGCAGGCACCGGGTGCTGGAGCTGAGGAGCGGCGACCTGCTCGTCCTGGAGGAGACGCGGGGACCCGGCGACAGCGCGCCCGATCCCGCTCACCGGCAGGCCGTGCGGCTCACCCGCGCGGTGCGGGACGTCGACGCGAACACCGGCAGGGCGGTGGTGAAGATCGCCTGGGCCGCCGAGGACGCCCTCGCCTTCCCGCTGTGCGTGCGCAACCCGGAGGAGCCCGGCGGGTGTCCGGGCGCCACCGTCGTGGCCCGCGGCAACGCCCTGCTCGTCGAGCACGGTCTCGGCATCGACTGGCTCCCCTACGACGAGGCCGGGAACATGGGCGCCGACCACGCCGGTGACAAGGCCGGTGACAAGGCCGGTGAGATCGTCCAGGTGCCAGGGGCGGCGGCCGCGGGTGGGGGTGTCTCGCCGGTCCGGTCCCGGCCGGTGACGCTGCGCGGCGGGCCCGTCACCTGGTCCCCGCCGTACCCCCTCCCGGCCGATCTGGCCGCGGCGCAGGCACGGCGGCTGGGGAGCCTCGCGACCCGGGCACGGGAGGGTCTGCGGGATCTGCACCACGGGGTGTCCGAGCTCCACCCGGAGAGCCGTGAGCTGCTGACCGCCCTGTTCGGGGCGTCGTTCCTCGACGACTTCGCCGGGCTCTCCGACGACGCCGACCGCCGCGGCACGGCCGCCCGTTTCCTCTCCCTGTTCGACGAGTTCTTCGAGCCCAGGCTGCGCCGCCTGGAGACGCTCGCGCTGCGCGCCCGGGCCGGGTATGTGCTCGAGGCGGCCGACGCGCGCTGGGAGCTCGCGCAGACCTGGGGCGAGCGGGCCGCGGCCGGGCTGGACCCGGCCGACCCGGCCCTGCACGGCCCGGCGAGCAGCGCCCTGCGCCCCGATCCCCGCGAGGCGCTGCCCGCGCTGTACCTCCAGGAGCGTCCGGGGAACGGCCCGGTCTGGACCCCGCGCCGGGACCTGCTGTCGAGCGGCCCCCGTGACCGGCACCTGGTGGCCGAGAGCGACGACGACGGGGTCCTCGCCCTGCGCTTCGGCGACGACCGGTGCGGCCGGGCCCCGCGCCCGGGGGCCGTGATGTACGCCTTCTACCGGGTGGGCAACGGCCGGTCGGGCAACGCGGGCAGCGAGGCCGTCAACCGCATCGCCCACCGCGGGCCCGCGCTCCTGGCGGGCGTCACACGCGTGCGCAACCCGGTGCCAGTGACCGGCGGCACCGATCCGGAGCCCCTGTCCCAGGTGCGGCTGGCCGCCCCGCGCGCCCCCTTCCGCACGCTGCTGCGCGCGGTCACCGCCGAGGACTACGCGACCCTCGCCACGGGCCGTCCCGACGTGCAGCGCGCCGCCGCCTCGCTGCGCTGGAACGGCAGCTGGTACGAGGCCGAGGTGGCCCTCGACCCGGCCGGCGCCGCCGTGCCGTCGGCGGCGCTGCTGGAGGAGGTGCGGGCGTGGCTGCACCGCTACCGGCGCATCGGGCACGACGTCGTCACCCGGCCCGCGCTGCTGGTGCCGCTCCAGGTGGGCCTGGACGTGCTCGTCGACCCGCACTACGTCACCGCCGATGTGCGCGAGGCGCTGCTGCGCCGTTTCCTGCCGGGCCGCCGGGGCGGGGGCGAGCCGGGCTTCTTCGACCCGGCGGAGCTGACCTTCGGCACCCCGGTGCGGTCCAGTGCCCTGGTCGCGCTGTGCATGGGCGTGCCCGGGGTGCGGCATGCCGAGGTCACCCGGCTGCGCCGGATCCACGGCCTCGGCGGGGAGCGGGAGGGGCCGGACGTGCCGCCGTCGGGGGAGCTGCGGATGCGTCCGCTGGAGGTTCCCCGGCTCGACGGCGACGTCGGCCGTCAGGAGAACGGGTGGCTGACCCTGCGACTGCGAGGTGGACGATGACCGACTGCTCCGCCGGCCGACCGGGTCCGGCGCCGGTGTGGAACCGTCCCGGGCTGCCCGCGCTGTCCTACCGGGTGGGCGTCCACCGGCAGTTCCTCGACGCGATGCTGGCCCGGCTGGCCGTCACCGGCGACGACCCCGCACCCCTGGAGGCGCTGACGACGCGGGAGCCGGACGACCCGTCGATCGCCCTGCTCGACGCGTGGGCCGTCGTCGCCGACGTGCTGACCTTCTATCAGGAGCGGATCGCCGACGAGGGGTTCCTGCGCACCGCGGCGGAGCACGAGTCGCTGGTGCGGCTCGGGCGGCTGGTCGGGCACCGGCCGCGCCCGGCGCTCGCGGCCGCCGCCCAACTCGCCTACACGCTGGATCCGGGCGCGTCGTGTGTCGTGCCGGCCGGGTCGCAGGTGAAGAGCGAGCCCGAGCCCGGAGCGCTTCCGGTGGTCTTCGAGACCGCCGAGGACCTCACCGCGCGGGCGGAGTGGAACCGGCTGCCGGTGCGCGCCACCTGGCCGCCCGCCCTCACGCCCGCCGTCGCGACCCGTGTCCCGTCCCTCGACGTCGAAGGGGTCCAGGCCGCCCTGCGCCCCGGTGACCGGCTGCTGTTCGCCTACCCCGACGCCCGGCTGAACCTCACGCGGGTGGTGGAGGGCGCGCAACCCGATCCGGCGCGGGGGCGGACCACCGTGGTGCTTCGGGTGCCGGACCCGCCCCGGCAGCTGGACCACGCGGTGGACGCGCTGCGGGAGGACATGGAGGACGCGGCGCGCCGGGCGCGCGCCGAGGGCCCGTTCGAGGAGCTGCTGACGTTGCTGCGCGACGTGCGGCAGCGTGCCGAGGAGCTGCGGGACCCGGACATCTTCGCGGCCCGCCTCGACCGCAGGCTGCGGCGGCTGAAGGAACGTCTCGCCGGTGTCGGCGGCGACCTGGACGCCGACAGGCTGGCCGAGCGGGCCGCCGCTCGGCTGGAGACCGTACAGGACGCCGTGCGCCGTCTGAAGGAGGAGCCGGAGCGGGCCGCCGCGGCGGCGGGCCGGGCGCTGCTGCGGGACCTCGCCGACCCGGCGGGGCGGGTGCAGCACGCGGTGGACCCGCTGCTGGACGCGCTCGGCCAAGGTGCGGACCGGGGTGCGGGCGGCGGCGCGGGCCGGGGTGCGCCGCCGCGCCCGACACCGCCCGCGGTCGCCGACGCCCTGGGCGCCGGATCCGACGCGTTGCCCCGCCTGCTCGCGGAGCACCGGCCCGGCGTCGGCGCGTCCTTCTACCAGGCGCTGTCCACGGTCGCGCCCCCGGTCACCGCGCCGGGCGTGTACCGCTTCCGGGTCACGGCCGCGCCGCTGGGCGCCTCGATCCCGGACGACGCCCGTGTCCAGCGGCTGTTGCGGGGGGCGCCGCCGCCGGCGGAGGGCGGCGGCCCGCTGCCGCACGACGTTCTGCTCCTGGACGCGGTGCACGAGGAGATCCAGCCGGGCAGCTGGATCGCGGTGCGGGTGGCGGGCCGGTCGCGCACCCGGGTCATCCGGGTCGTCGAGGTCGGCCAGTTGTCCGTCGCCAACGACGTGGACGCCGTACGGGTGACGCGGCTGGCGCTGGCCGAGCCGTGGACCGAGGACTGCGAGGACATGACCGTGCGACGGGCCACCACCGTGTGGGCGGCGGGCGAGCCGCTCGTCCTGGCCGCCCCGCCCGACCCCACGGACGTGTCGGGCCACGCCATCGCCCTGGACGGCATGTTCGAGGGGCTGACCCCCGGCAGGCCGATCGTCGTCTCGGGGCAGCGCACGGACGTGGTGCCCGACGGCGGGCCGGGGGTGGCGGGCGCGGAGCTCGCCGTCCTGGCGGGCGTACGCCATGCCTTCGACGGGACCTCGTTCGACGACCGGGTCCGCACGACGCTGCTGCTGACCTCGCCGCTCGCGCACCGCTACCGGCGCGACAACGTCGTCGTGCACGGCAACGTCGTCACGGCGACCGCGGGCGAGACCGTCACCGAGGTGCTCGGCAGCGGGGACGCCGGCCGGGCGGGGCAGGTGTTCCCGCTGCGGCGCGGCCCGCTGGTGTGGCTGCCGTCGGTGAACGCCGACGGCGGGGAGGAGGACCTCACCGTCCGGGTCGACGACGTGGCGTGGCGGCGGACCGCGGACCTGGGCGAGGAGGGGCCGGCCGACCAGGTGTTCCGGCTGCGCGCGGGCCCCGACGGCAGGGCGGCGGTGGAGTTCGGCGACGGCCGGCACGGCGCGCGTCCGCCGACCGGCACGGAGAACGTCACCGCCCGCTACCGCGTCGGCGGCGGCCGCGCGGGCAATGTCGCCGCCGGGCGGATCAACCAGCTGGTGAGCAGGCCGTTCGGGGTCAGCGCGGTCACCAACCCGCTGCCAACGACGGGCGGGGCGGACGCCGACGGCCGGGCGCGGATGCGGCAGGCGATCCCGTTGCGGCTCGCCGCATTCGACCGTCTGGTCTCGACGCTCGACCATCAGTCCTTTGCCCGTGCCTTCGCGGGGGTGGGTCAGGCCGTGGCCCACCGCTGCGTGGACGACGGCCGGCCCGTCGTGCACGTCACCGTCGTCGCCGCGGACGACGCCCCGCTGGACGCCTCCTCCCCGCTGCTGAGCGCCTTGCGCTCGGCGCTGCGCCGGTACGGCGACCCGGCGCTGCCGGTGCGGGTGGAGCCCTGCGAACGGGTCCGGCTGGTGGTGGTGCTCGGCGTCCGTACGGCCGCCGGCCATCTCCCGGAGAAGGTCGAGCAGCGGGTGCGTGAGGCGCTGGTCGCCCGGCTGGGCTCCGGCGGGGCGTCTCTGGGTCATCCCGTGTACGACAGCGCGGTCGTGGCCACCGCGCAGGCGGTGCCCGGCGTGGACTTCGTGGACCTGGACGCCTTCGGAGGGTTTCCGGAGGGCTCCGACCCGGCGGACGTCGTCCGGTTCGCGCAGCACCCCACGGTCGCCGCCTTCGTCCCGGCCCTGCCGGCCGGCCCGCGCGCGGTGCGCGAGCGCTCGCCGTCCGGCGCCGGCGCGGGCGGCACGCCGACGAACCCGGGCGACGTCGTCGACGCGTCGCAGGCCCCCACGGTCCTGCTCCCCCGTGGGAGCTCCCCGGCCGCGCCCGCTCCTACGGCCCCGCCGCGGCTGGTGCTGCGTCCCGCCCAACTGGTGCTGCTGGACCCGGCCGTGCCCGGCTCCTTGATCCTGCGGAGGATTCCATGACCCCGGACGAGCTGTACGCGCTGCTGCCGGCCGTGGTGCGCGGACGCGACGCGGAGCAGGGCGGCCCGCTGCGGGCGCTGCTGACGATCGTCGCCGAACAGGTGACGGTCGTCCAGGAGGACATCGAGCGCCTGTACGACAACTGGTTCATCGAGACCTGTGAGGACTGGGTGACGCCCTACCTCGGTGACCTCGTCGGCTACGAGATCCTGCCCCAGATCGCCGCCGCCCTGTCCGACGACTCCCTCCGGGCGAGCGGCCTGCCGGCCGCCGCCGTGGCCCGCCGGGACGTCGCCGACACCGTCGTCAACCGGCGCCGCAAGGGCACCCTGGCGCTGCTGGAGGACCTCGCGTCGGCGGTGGCCGGGTGGCCCGCCCGGGTGGTGGAGTACCGGCGGCTGCTCTGCGTCACCCAGCCCGTGCGCCGCTACGCCTCCGACGGCGCCGACGCGGACCGCAGACTGGCGCGGGGCGCCCTGGTCGACGTACGGGACGCGGGGGCGCTGGACCGGCTGGGCGGGCCGTTCGACACCCTGGCCCGCACCGTGGAGGTGCCGCGCGCGGGCTCGGCCCGCCGGGCCGGCCGGTACGGCGTCCAGTCCGTCGGCCTGCACCTGTGGCGGCTGCGCACTTACCCGGTGACCCGGGCCCCCGCGTACTGTCTGGACCGAGAGCGGGCCTGCTACACGTTCAACGTGCTCGCCGTCGACACGCCGCTGTTCACCGCGCCGGTGCCCGAGCCGTCGAGCTTCCACATCGCGGACGAGTCGAACGTCCCGGAGCCCATCGGCCGCAGGGCCCTGACGGACCGGCTGTACGACTACTACGGGCCGGGCAAGAGCCTGTGCGTGTGGACCGGGCCCGACGAGCGGGCGGACGTGGTGGGTCTGGACCGGATCGTCGTCGCGGACCTCTCCCACTGGCGCCATCGCCCCGCCGGCGAGGAGGTCGCCGTCGACCCGGTCCTCGGCCGGCTGATGCTCCCGCCGGGCACCGCCCCCGCGCACGGCGTACGGGTGACGTACCACCACGCGTTCTCCGGAGACCTCGGCGGCGGCGAGTACCCCCGCCCCGAGCCCGCGACGGACGGCGTCGAGGACCGCTACCGGGTGGGTCCCGACGAGGCCCACCACAGCATCGCCGACGCGATCGGCCGCTGGCGGGCGGAGAAGCGGGCGCACGAGCTCAAGGCGGAGGCGATCGTGGAGATCACCGCCAACGAGGTGTACGAGGATCTGACCGACATCCGCCTCGACCCGGGGGACCGGCTCACCGTGCGCGCCGCGGACGGCGTCCGCCCGGTCGTCCGGCTGACCGGGCGGCACGGCGAAGGCCGCACGCTGACGATCAGCGGCGGCCCGGCCGGGTCCCGCGGCGAGGCGACGTCGCTCGTCCTCGACGGGCTGCTGGTGACCGGCGGCGGGGTGCGGGTGCGCGGCGCAGTGGGCCGTCTCGTCGTCCGGCACTGCACGTTCGTGCCGGGCTGGGAGCTGGAGTCCCGGGGCACGCCCCTGGCGCCCGGGGCGCCGAGTCTGGACATCGCCGCCGACTGCCCGGTCCGCACCGAGATCCGCCACAGCGTCCTCGGCCCGGTGACGGTGGCCGCCCGCGACGGCGCACGGGAACCGCGCCGGGTGGAGGTGTACGACAGCGTGCTGGACGCGACGCTCAGCGAGGCGACGGCGCTCGGCGACCCCGACGGCGGCCCCGCCGACGTCCTCCTCACGGCCCGCCGCAGCACCGTCGTCGGCGCCGTGCGCGCCCGGGCCGTGGACCTGCTGGAGAACTGCCTGCTGTCCGGCGAGGTGCGGATCGAACGGCGCGACCAGGGCTCCGTACGGTTCTGCTGGCTGCCGTCCAAGGCCAGGTGGACGCCGCCGCGCTTCCACTGCGAACCCGACCACTCCGGTGCCCGGGAACTGCGCTTCGCCGGCACCCGGTACGGCTCCTGCGACTATGTCCGGCTCGCCGACGACTGCGCCGAGGCGATCCGCCGCGGGGGCGACAACGGCTCGGAACCCGGCGCGCTGCACCACCTGTTCCAGCCGCAGCGGGAGGACAATCTCCGCACCCGGCTGGCCGAGTACACCCCGGCCGGATGCGACCCGGCGCTGTTCTTCGTCACATGAGCGACCGCCCCGACACCGTCCGCCCCCGGCCCAGGCAGGAAGCACTCCATGCACGGCGACTTCTCCCGCGTCATCTTCGATCCCGCCCGGCGGTTCTCGGCCGTGCTGTCCCAGCAGGGCCGGGTCCAGCTCGACGCCGACATCAACGAGCAGACGGCGATTCTCCTGCACTATCTGCGCACGCTGGCCACCGACCTCATGGGTCCCGCCGCGTACCCGCCCGACCACGACGGCCTCGGCGGCTTCGGCGTCGACGCCGTCGACGGCGACACCTTCACCGTGGCCCCGGGCCGCATGTACGTCAACGGCATCCTGTGCGAGTGCGACGGCGCCGACTACTGGGAGCAGCCCGACGGCCACCTCGACCCCGACAACGACCGGCTGCCGTCCGGTCCCTTCCTCGTGTACCTGCGGGTGTGGGAGCGCCTGGTCACCGCGTGGGAGGCGCCCTGGATCCGTGAGGTGGCGCTCGGGCCGGCCGGGCCGGACACGACCGCGCGCAGCCGGGTGGTCTGGCAGGTGTGCGTGCTCCCGGTGGAGGGCGACTCGCCGGTGCCGGACCCGCGCAGCGCCTCGCGCTTCCTCCGGGACCGGGTTCGCGGCGCCTTCGAGCCGCGCGGCCTGCTCTCCGCGGCGACCGGGCAGCCCGAGGAGGACGACGCCTCGCTCGTCGGCCCGCCGGCGTCCTGCGGGTACCGGGGGCCCGAGAACCAGCTGTACCGGGTGGAGGTGCACCGGGGCGGCAGCGAGGGGTGGGCGACGTACAAGTGGTCGCGGGAGAACGGCTCGGTGGTCCTGCCGGTCCTGTCCGTCGACGGGAGCTCGGTGGAGCTGGAGACCCTGGGCCGGGACGACAAGCTGGGCGTGGACACGGGCGACGTGGTGGAGCTCCTCGACGACGCCGCGGTGTGCCGCGGGGCGTCGGACCGGTACGACGAGGACTGCGGCCTGCTGTACACGGTCACGAAGGTCGACCACGCCGGGCTCCGGGTGGAGCTGGACCAGCCCGCGACCGTGGGTTCGGCGCCGCGGCGCCGCCCGTTCCTGCGCCGCTGGGACCACGGCACGCGCGGGCGGGACGACGGACCGGCGGGCGACGAGATGGGCCTGCCCGTCCGGGAGGGGAGATGGCTGCCGCTGGAGGACGGGGTCCAGGTCCGGTTCCACCCCGGTGAGGGAGAGCCCCGCAACTACCGCCGCGGCGACTACTGGCTCATCCCGGCCCGGGTGCTGACCGGCGACGTCGAATGGCCGCGCAGCCGCCAGGGGCAGCCGCTGCCGCGCCGTCCCCACGGAGTCCCGTACCACTACGCCCCGCTGGCGTACGTCGAGCCCCGGGGCGGCGACTTCCGGGTGGTGGACCTCCGGGTGCCCTTGTCGCACCGGCGGTAGGGGGCCCACCGCCGGTGGGGGCGGCGCGGTCAGCGCCCGGTGACCGCGAAGATGAAGACCAGCCAGGCGACGAAGAGCAGGATCACCACGGCGATCACGAGCGCGGGGGTGCTGCGGGCCGAGACCTCGGCGCCCGTGGTCAGGTTGCGCAGCTGTTTGACCCGCAGCGTGCCGTTTCTGGCCCGGCCCGTCGCCCGCACCCAGTCCCCGTCGTTGACGGCGCCCTCGAACAGGTCGCCGCGCATCTCCACGGGCACCAGCCCGATCGCACGGCCCTCTCGATTGCGCATCTCCAGACGGAAGTTGCACACGACCGTCGTGCCGACGTCACCGTCGCTGCCGCTGACCTCGGTGCGCATGCGCACCGTGCGCGCCACGCCGTAGACGGTGCCGCTGCCCTCCAGGGTGCCGGCCGGGACGGGGCGGTGCTCGGTCTCGTGCCGCGGTCGCTCGTACTGCGTTCTCCCGTGCCGCGTCTCCTCGTGCTGTGTCGCCCCGTGCCGCGTCGCCCCGTGCCGCGTCTCCTCGTACAGGGTCTTCTCGCGCGGAACGGAGGTCATGGGCCGGTGCACCTCCTCCGTGCGGAGGTGGATCCGCCGCCGCCAGGGGCGTCGGGGTCGCGGACGGTCGTCCTCCGCGTACGCCGGGAGCCATGCGCCGCAGCGGCGGCAGCGCTGTGCGTCGGGCGGCGCCTCGGCACCGCACCTCTCGCACATCCAGGCGCCGTCCACGTTGTGTCCTCCTGCGAGAAGACCGTCACAAAGACCTTCGCCACTTCCATCCTGACGCCGATCCCACGCCCGCGCCACCTGCGGTTCCTGGCTTCAGCAGGCCCTGACCAGGCCTGCGATGTGCGCGGTGACCGTGTCGAGGATGCCGGTCCAGGCGGCCGCGTCACCGAGCACCAGATAATTGAGGGTCAGGCCGTCGGTCATGGCGGCCAGATAGCGGGCCAGGACGGGCACGGGGACGGCGAGCCGGAGGTCCATGCTCCGGCACAGCTCCTCGATCAGCTCGGCGTACGCCTCCTCGTACGACTCGTACTGCCGGCGTGCCAGCTCCTCGAACCCGGGCTGGCGCAGGGCGTACTGGGTGAGTTCGTAGGTCAGCATGTGCTCGTCGGGGTGCGCCCGGACATGGTCCCAGTACGCCTGGAAGCCGGCCCGGACCGTTTCCTCCAGGATGCTTCTGGGCCGGATCGCCTCCATCACGACGCTCACCGAGTGGTCGGTGAGCGTCGTGATGACGGACTCGACGAGGGCCTGCTTGGAGTCGAAGGAATATTGACATCCTCCCTTGGTTGAAGCCAAGGGAGGCCAGCCCTTGCGGGCTGAGGTTCACGGGCGCTCGAACCCTCACGGGCTGTCACCCCTCCGGCGTGTCCCGCCGCGATATGAGTTTGCGCAGGATAATGCCAGCTTGGTTATCGCTCGGCACCGTAGAAACCCCAGCGCTTGCGCGCTGGGGGCGCCCCGCTTTTCGTGCCTCAGGCGCTGTGGACGCCCACTTCGTACAGCGAGTATCCCCAGTCGGTGCCCCGGTCCAGGCCGTGGACCCGGACGTAGCGGGCCGGGGTGCCGGTGAACCTGGCCGTGTCCAGGCCGCCGTCGCCCGAGGTGGTGGACCAGGCGGTCGTCCAGTTCGTGCCGTCGGTGGAGAGTTCGATGCGGTACGACGTGCCGTAGGCGCGCTCCCAGTCGAGGGTGACGCGGGAGACCAGGTTGGTGGAGCCCAGGTCGACCTGCCACCACTGGTCGTCGCTCCAGTCACTGGCCCAGCGGCTGTCCTCGTCGCCGTCCACGGCCCGGCCGGGCTGGTAACTGGTGAACGGGTTGGACTCGGAGGAACTGGCCGTGGCCGTCCGCCCCTTGGCGAGATCGACCGAGGCCTGGTGCTGCTCGGTCGAGCCCCAGGTGTGGAGGTAGGACTCGGCGCCCCGGAAGAGGTCGTTCACCACGTCCTGGCCGCCGACGCGCCGGATGTCCTCGATCCAGTCCGGGATCATGCCGACCTGGGCGCCGCCGTCGGTGTTGAAGTCGAAGGTGCGCTGCCCGACGGTCTGTCTGTCGATGACGGAGCCGCCGTCGACGCTCTTGAAGGGGTATGTCACCTGGTTCGCGGCGTCCGCGCCGCGCGGGGCGGGGTGGTCGCCGATGCCGTTGAAGTCGGTGCCGAAGCCGTAGCCGACCTTGTACTTGTCGCGCAGCGCGTCCGTGCGCCTGGCCTCGGCGACGAACGCCTGCGAGCCGTGCATGTACTGGGCGACGAAGCCGCCCAGCGAGTAGACCCGCTCGGTCCAGTTGAGGTCCATCCAGCTGTGCGAGGACAGGACGCCGGGGTAGGACGCGGCCTCGAAGATGTCGAGCGCCTGGCCGGTGGCCTTGACGCTCATGTGGTCGATCTCCAGCATCATCTTGCGTTTCATCATGCCGCGCACCGCGTATTCGCCGAGCGAGGTGAGCCCCCGGGTGTTGCACTGCGCGTCCGCGCTGTACGAGGGGACCTCCGTGCCCGCCGGCAGGTCCGACTCCGCCGCGGAGGCCGCGGTGCCGATGGGGTTGTCGTGCTGCGGCCCGGTGCACTTCTCGGTCTGCCAGAAGGTGCCGGTCGACAGGAACTGCCCGACGTTGATGGCCGTTCCGAGGCCGCCCTCGTCGAAGCGGACGCCGCACAGCGCGTTGTCGAACTTGTGGCACAGGAACATGCTGCGTACGCCCAGCCCGTACAGCTCGTCCAGGCCCTTGTCGATGTCGGACCTGCTGCACTGCGCGATGTCCAGGATCTGCTTGCAGCCGAACGGCTCGGAGGTCTCGACGCCCAGGACGACGGCGAGCTTGCCCTGCTTGATGACCTCACGTGCCTGCGCGCTGTCGAGGACGATCCGGAACCAGCCCTTTCCGGTGCCGCCGTACTGCTTGTCGACGTAGGCCTGAAGGTCGTAGGCGAGCTTCGCCTGCAGCCTGATCGAGGTCATCTCGTCGCAGCTGCGGTCCTTGAACGGGTAGACGGAGCAGATCATGCCGTTGGTGACGAGGTCGTTGACGAGCACCCGCTGTCCGCCGCGCCAGGCCCGCTCGACCCACGCGTAGTAGTTGGCCTGGTGGGTCATCGAGTCGTAGGCCGGCCAGTCCTTGAAGGTCGGCCAGCCGACCGGGTCGTGCTTGCCGTCGCCGCCGTGGGTGATGTAGTCGAAGATCGCGAGCGTGCCGTCGGGGTAGTGCTCGGGGCAGTCCTTGAGGGCGTCGGCGACGCCCGCCTCGGAGAACACCTTGCCGCAGATCAGCCGACCGCCGAAGGCCTCGTTGGAGAACAGGTGGTTGTGCGCGTCGACGAACCCGCGCACCGCCCCGGCGGAGTCGGTCCCGGTGAACGGCTCGCCCGTGACGTTGATCCCGGAGTCGGGGGCCGGCCTGGCCGTAGGCGTCCACCAGTCCGCGCCGGCCGCCGAACTCGGCGTGGGACCGAGGACCGTGGCGAGCACGAGGAGGAGCAGGGAAACGACGGTGACGTCTCGGCGTCTGCGGTACGGGCGTCCGGTCAGGGTCACAGCCCACGTCCCTCGGTCGACGGAAGGCGCGGTCGACGAAGGCGTTCCGACTGCCCATGAGATTGTCATGACCGGCACAAGATGGTGGGACGAGGATCGCGACCGACTCCGTTCCGAGTCAATAGTCCGGGACGCTTGACCTGATAAGTGCGGGCACCCGGCGTAAACCCCCTGAGCCCGCCTGCCGGTTGCACAGCGGAAGTCGATGCGCTTACACGTTCAGGTGACGATCCCCCGGACCGGCCCACCGCCCCCGATCCGGCCCGTATCCAGGGCATATGGACACTTCGCGTGCATCTGTAGACCCCGCTCCCGCAGACCCCGCAGACCCCGCACACTCCTCGCCCCCGGACTCCGGCTCGCTCTCCCGCCGGCGGTTCACCGCGGCCACGGCCACGACCGCCGCCGCGCTCACCGTCGCGGCCCCGGCCACGGCCCTTCCCCGACAACCCGCCTGTCCGCCGAAATCCACCGCCGACTGGGCGACCTGCCTGGCGGTCGCCCGAGCACTCCTGGTGGTCGACGAGGACGACCGGCCGCTCGTGCCGCGCTACAAGAAGGTCCTCGACGGCGGCCTGCCACGGGCGAGGACGAAGACGGCCAAGAAGGTGCTCGTGATCGGCGCCGGGCCCGCCGGACTGGTGTCCGCCTGGCTGCTGAAGCGCGCCGGACACCACGTCACCCTCGTGGAGGCCAACGGCAACCGGGTCGGCGGCCGCATCAAGACCTTCCGCACCGGCGGACACGAGCACGCGGCACAGGCGTTCGCCGACGCGGCGCAGTACGCGGAGGCCGGCGCCATGCGGCTCCCCGGCAGCCACCCGCTGGTGATGAGCCTGATCGACCAACTGGGCGTCAAGAAGCGCCGGTTTTATCTCGTGGACGTCGACGCGGACGGCAAGCCCGTCAACAACGCCTGGCTGCACGTCAACGGCATCCGGATGCGCCGCTCCGAGTACGCGAGGTCCCCGCGCAGGATCAACCGGTCCTTCGGCGTGCCCCGCGCGTTCTGGGACACCCCCTCCGGGACCATCCTGCGCGAGGCGCTGGACCCCGTGCGCAACGAGTTCAGCACCGTCGGCCCCGACGGCAAGCGGGTCGACAAGCCGCTGCCGGAGCGGGTGCGCGGGTGGGCGCGGGTGGTGCAGCGGTTCGGGGACTGGTCGATGTACCGGTTCCTCACCGAGGAGGCGGGCCTCGACGAACGGACCATCGACCTGGTCGGCACGCTGGAGAACCTCACCTCGCGACTGCCGCTGTCGTTCATCCACAGCTTCATCAGCGCGTCGCTGATCAGCCCCGACACCGAGTTCTGGGAGCTGGTCGGCGGTACGGCCACCCTCCCGGACGCGCTACTGAAGGAGGTCGCCGACGTGCTGCGGCTCGACCGGCGCGCCACGCACATCGAGTACTGGGCGCCGGACCGGCAGGGCAACGACAACACCTCGCACGTGCACGCCGACGGGCCGCACGTGTGGATCGACACCGTCTCCGAGGGGCGCGACAGCCCGGTGGTGCGCGAGGAGTTCACCGCCGACGTCGCGATCGTCACGGTGCCGTTCTCGGGGCTGCGGCAGGTGCAGGTCAGCCCGCTGATGTCGTACAAGAAGCGGCGGGCGGTCGCGGAGCTGCACTACGACAGCGCGACCAAGGTGCTGCTGGAGTTCAGCCGCCGCTGGTGGGAGTTCACCGAGGACGACTGGAAGCGTGAACTGAAGGCCGTACGGCCGGGGTTGTACGAGGAGTACCGGTCGGGGAAGGCGCCGGCCGACGGGAGTCTGCTGGGCGTGCACCCGTCGGTGCCGTCCGGCCACATCACGCCGGGGCAGCGGGTGCACTACGCCGCGAACCGGTGGGCCACCCGCGATCAGCCCGAGGCGGCGCATATCGTGGGCGGGGGCTCGGTCTCCGACAACTCCAACCGGTTCATGATCAACCCGTCGCATCCGGTCGCCGGCAGCGAGGGCGGTGTCGTCCTCGCCTCCTACAGCTGGGCCGACGACGCCTCCCGCTGGGACTCCCTGGACGACGACGCGCGCTACCCGCACGCCCTGCGCGGACTGCAGCAGGTCTACGGCCAGCGCGTCGAGGTGTTCTACACGGGCGCGGGCCGCACCCAGAGCTGGCTGCGCGACCCGTACGCCTACGGGGAGGCGTCCGTGCTGCTCCCCGGCCAGCACACGGAGCTGCTGACCGCGATCCGCACGGTCGAGGGCCCGTTGCACTTCGCGGGCGACCACACCTCGGTCAAGCCGTCGTGGATCGAGGGCGCGCTGGAGTCGGGGGTGCGGGCCGCACTGGAGGCGCATCTGGCCTGAGGGCCCGGGGACTACGGACACCGAGAACCCGAAGGGTTTTGAACACGTTCAAATGAGGGGTAGGGTCCTCTTCCGACAGGGAGGGGACCTTACCCATGAAGATCGTGCTGCCCGGCGGGACCGGACAGGTGGGAAGCGTTCTGCGCCGTGCGCTCACCGCGGCCGGACATGAGGTCGTGGTGCTGAGCAGGCGGCCCATGGGCCGGAGCGAGGCCGGGGGCGAGGTCGCGTGGGACGGCAGGACCCTCGGCCCCTGGACGGAGGCGATCGACGGCAGTGACGTCGTGGTCAACCTGGCCGGCCGCAGCGTCAGCTGCCGCTACACCCCCGTCAACCTGAAGGCCATGATGGACTCGCGGGTGGACTCGGCCCGGGTCGTGGGCGAGGCGATCGCCGCCGCCGCACGGCCGCCGGGGGTCTGGCTGCAGATGAGCACCGCCACCGTCTACGCCCACCGGTTCGACGCCCCGAACGACGAGGCCACCGGCGTGATCGGCGGCAGCGAACCCGGCGTCCCGGGCTACTGGGGCTACAGCGTCGACATCGCGACCGCCTGGGAGCGGGAGCAGGAGCAGGCCGACACCCCGCACACCCGCAAGGTGGCGCTGCGCTCGGCGATGGTGATGAGCCCGGACCGGGGCGGGGTGTTCGACGTCCTGCTGCGGCTGGCCCGGCTCGGGCTCGGCGGCCCGGTCGCGGGCGGCGCGCAGTACGTGTCGTGGATCCACGACCACGACTTCGTCCGTGCCGTCGAGTTCCTCGTCGCCCGCGACGACCTCGCCGGACCGGTGAACCTGGCCGCGCCCGCTCCCCTCCCCCATCGTGCCTTCATGCGCGCCCTGCGCCGCGCGTGGGGTGTCCCGGTCGGTCTGCCCGCCACGAAGTGGATGGCAGAACTCGGCGCCTTCGCGCTGCGCTCGGACACCGAACTGCTCCTCAAGAGCCGCCGTGTCGTCCCCGGCCGTCTGCTCGACGCGGGCTTCGCCTTCGAGCACCCCGAATGGCCGGAGGCCGCCGCCGACCTGGTACGACGCGCGCGGATCCGCTGACGGCCCGCCGACCGCCGCCGGGCCGGTCCCTCTTCGCGAGGCCGTTTCCCTGCGTGGCACCGCGCGGACGCGCACGGGGACACGTCCGCGCGGCTGTCTTGGGCGACGGGGCGTCGGCTCGTGGCCCGCACCGCGTCGCAGACCACGTTGGTGGCGAACGCCTACGGGAAGGCGTCTGCCTCCTGGAGGTCAGATGTGCAGGGCGTCGCGCAGGGTGCCGACGGCCAGGGCGATGGCGGCGTCGGCCGCGTACGTCGAACGCAGGGCGTTGAGCATCACGAAGTCGTGGATGATGCCCTGGAAGCGCACCGCGGTGACGGGAACGCCGGCCGCGCGGAGTTTGTTCGCGTAGGCCTCGCCCTCGTCGCGCAGGACGTCGGCCTCACCGGTGACGATCAGGGCCGGGGGCAGCCCGGTGAGCTGGTCGGTGGTGGCGCGCAGCGGGGACGCGGTGATCTGGGCGCGCTCGGCCTCGTCGGTCGTGTACTGGTCCCAGAACCACTGCATGCCGTCGCGGCGCAGGAAGTAGCCCTCCGCGAACTGGTGGTAGGAACCGGTGTCGAAGCTCGCGTCGGTCACCGGGTAGAAGAGCACCTGCTGCACCAGCGGCACCCCGCCGCGCTCCTTCGCCATCAGCGTCAGCGCCGCGGTCATGTTGCCGCCGACGGAGTCACCGGCCACGGCGATCCGGGTGGCGTCCAGGCCCTTCGACGCGCCCTCGGCCACGATCCACCGGGCGACGGTGAAGTTCTGCTCGATGGCGACCGGATAGCGGGCCTCGGGCGAGAGGTCGTACTCGGGGAAGACCACGGCCGCCTCGGCGCCGACGGCGAGTTCGCGCACCAGCCGGTCGTGGGTGTGGGCGTTGCCGAAAACCCAGCCGGCGCCGTGGATGTAGAGAATCACCGGCAGAACGCCTTCGGCCCCCGCGGGCCTGACGATCCGGGCCCGGACACTGCCCGTCGGGCCGCCGGTCACGGTGATCCACTCCTCGTCGACCGCCGGCCCCGCGATCTCGCCGGACTGCACCTCGTCGACCGCCTTGCGCCCCTCCGCCGGGGGTAGGTCGAACAGGTACGGCGGGTTCGCGGTGGCTTCCACGAAGGACTGGGCAGCGGGCTCGAGGACCGGCGTGACCGGCTCGACTACGTCGGACATGGCAGCTCCTGCTGTGATGGATGTGCGTAGCGCTGTGCTGCCGGTCACGCTAAATGCGGACGGCGGCCGGCAATTGCCCACCTGTGCACCACGCCTGTTCCGACAGTGCACGGGAAAGTGCCTGTGCCGAGGCCCGCGATTCCCGGCCCGCGCGTCACGCCCCGTCGCCCCCCACGTCCTGCCATGTCCCGCCATTCGCGCGGGGACATGCCGTAGGCGGACCGGAAGACCCGGCTGAAGTGCGCGGCGCTCAGAAAGCCCCATCGGCCGGCCACGGCCGCGATGGTCCGGCTCCCCCGCCCGTTCCGCATCAGGTCGCGTCGGCACTCCTCCAGCCGACGGCGCAGGATCCACCGGCCCACCGTGGTGCCCTCCTCCTTGAACAGCTTGTGCAGATAGCGCACGGAGATGCGATGGGCGCGGGCGATGACCTCCGGCAAGAGATCCGGGTCGGTCAGGTGCAGTTCGACGTACTCCATGACCCGCACCAGCGGCGGCCAGTGTCCGCGTTCGCCGCTTCCCGCAGCGCGGCGAGCCGCTCGCGGTCCACCGCGTCGAACGCCGGGTGGGTGCGGACCTGGGCGGGGAGGCCGTCGGCGATGGGTCCTCGCCACAACGACAGGGCCTCGGCGAGGAGTTCGAGGGCCCGCGCGGGTGACCGTTGCGCGAGCCGGCGTCTCTCGTCGCGCAGTGCGCGAAACCTCGGCAGATCCGAGGAGTCGCCGTCGGTCGGCAGCCGGTATCCGCCCGCGTCCCGCAGCAGCCGGCGGCCCGCCGCGCGGGCGGGCAGGCCCGGTTCCAGCAGTCGGCGCAGCGAACCGACATGCCGTCGGACGACGTTGACCGCGCTGTGCGGCGGAGCCGCTCCCCACAGCACGTCGACGATCTCACCGAGGGCGGCCGGCCGGCCCCGACCACAGCAGGGCGAGGAAGGCACGTTCCTGCGGCCCGCCGAGGTCGAGTTCCACGTCCCCCCGCCACGCCCGCACGGCCCCCAGGACCGCGAACCGCACCGGCTCCAGCGGCACGCCGGCCCCCCTCGACTTTACGTCACGGAAAACACGCAACCCAGAAGCACTAGCATTCAACCTACGACCATTAGCTTCAGGGGTCCGGGGCGACTTCGTCCCGGACCCCGGCAGCCGCTGGGTGAGCGCCTGTCAGCAGGTGCGGCCGGTGTAGTGGGCGCCCTGGATCTTGCGGGCCGAGCCCAGCCAGGTCGTGCCAGGACCGACACACCACTCGTCGTCGGGCGCCAGAGCGACCTCGACCTTGATGACCACATGTGAGCCGTCGGACGTGCAGTGGTTGTAGAAGGCGTCGGAACCGGTCTCGTAGAAGCCGCACGGGTTCGCTGCCGCGGGACTCGTGGCGGCGGCGGTCACCGCGCCCAGAGAGGCGAGCACGAGTGCGACGGAACCGAGGGTGCTGAGCACCGTACGACGAACACGCAAAGCAGAACTCCTTGCCGAATATGAGGCATCGGGGCCGGATACGAGGCATCCGGGCGGATGCCGGATGCCGGATGCCTGCCTCAGGATCGTGCGCGTTGCCCTCGAAGGTGACCGGATGCCGCGCCTCTTCACCCCGGGAATCGTTTTACCTCTGCGCCATTTGAGTGATTCTCCAAGAAGGGCGAATCGGGGGCGCGGATCGTGGGCGGGGCGGGCCGGTTCACCCGGGTGAGCGCCTCGAGTGGTGGCGGCGCGACGACTGCCTGACGGTGGATCACGTCGGGCCGGGTCACGTCAGCTGACGCAGTGTCGGCTGCCCGGTCGTGACGGAAGGACCATCAGATGCGTTCTGCTCGCATGATCCTGGCCACCGCGGCGGCCACGGCCGCCCTCGCCATCGGCGCCCCCGGCGTCCACGCCGCCGACGGGGACCGGGACCACGACTCCTCTTCGTACAGCAAGGAGGACGACTCGTCGTACAGCAAGGGGGACGAATCCTCCTCCAGCAAGGGGGACGAGTCTTCCTACGGCGACGAGGAGGACTCCTCGCACGGCAAGGACGAGAACTCCGAGCACGGCAAGGACTCGGACCACGGCAAGGACGAGAACTCCGAGCACGGCAAGGACTCGGACCACGGCAAGGATGAGAACTCCGAGCACGGCAAGGAGCACGGCAAGGGGGAGCACGAGAGCCCGCACGGCGGCATGCACACCGGCGGCGGCGCGCTGGCCCTGCTGAACGACAACAGCGACCGCGGCGCGAAGGACCCGAAGTACGACCCGGAGACCTACAAGGACCACGGCAGCGAGCACGGCAAGGAGGACTCCTGGGGCGGTGACAAGGAGGAGTCGGGCGGCTGGAGCAAGGAGCACGACAAGCCCAGCGGCGGCATGCACACCGGCGGCGGCGCCCTCGCCACGCCTTCGGTGACCGCGGCCGGTCTCGGCATCCTCGCCGTCGCCGGCACCGGCTTCTACGCCCTGCGCCGCAAGAAGACGGTGGGAGGTGTGGCCTGACCCATGCCTGATGCGATAGCTGCCGCGGCCGCCACCTCTGCCCCCGGTGGCGGCCCGGCCGGCTTCCCGCCCCCGCCGCCTCTGTCGGAGGCGCCCTCTTCGCCCGTACACTGACAAATCAGCGGTGTGCGGGCGAAGTTGACCGGGGGGAGCCACCATGTCGGGGGACCAGCACGACAGATACGACGACACCGGCGGTTACGACACGTTCCACGTCCCGCCCATGCCCGCGGCCCCGCCGCCGGCCCCGGCGGACGGTGTGCGGGCGGTCGCGGTGGCCGTGCTCAACCTCAGCGGACTGGGCCTGGGCTACGCGCTGATGCGCCGCCGGGCCCTCACGGTGCTGTGCTGGATCGCCACCGCCGTCCTGTTGTTCGTGGCGCTGCCGGCCGACCCGGACGGCGTCCCGGTCTTCGCGCTCGTGGTGTACGCCGGGTTCCTCGTGGCGGTGGCGGCACACGGTGCGCGCCTGGGCCTGCGCACCTCGTCGGCCGGGCTCCGGCAGGCGCCGCTCGCGCTCGGACTCGGGCTGCTCCTGCTCGTCGTGCCCGCCGGGGGTGTCGTGCTGTACGACGACGCCCGTGACGAGGCGACGCAGCAGATGCTCCTCGACCGGCTCGACGAGGCCGACCGGCTGGTGCAGGCCGCCGGCGAGAAGCCCTTCTCCACCGCCCAGGCCGACTACCGCAAGGCACTGGGGGCCTACGCGGACCTGCGGGCCGAACATCCCGGCTCCCGGGCGGCCGAGCGGGTGCCCGCGCGGATGAAGACCTTCTACACGACCGTCGGCGCCACCTACCAGCAGGGCGACTACTGCCAGGCGATCGAGCCGTTGACGTATCTGCGCACGGTCCCCAAGAGCCTGCCCGACACCGACCTCGGCGAGCTGACGTCCTGGCCCGACGACCGCCTGGCCACCTCGCTGTACGAATGCGCGTCGACGGCGCTCACAGCAGGCGGCGACACCTGGGCCGCGCAGTTCGGGAAGCTGCTGACCACGTTCCCCGAGTCGGCGCAGGCCGCGAAGGCCGAGCCGGCGGTGGCCGCCGCCGTCGTCCGGACGGAGAAGGACCTGCGCGGCGCGGAACCGTGCTCGGCGGTCGAGCGGCTGCGTACGCTCGGCTCGCAGATCGTCGCCGTGCCGTCGGAGCGGGCGGAGGTCGGCGCCGCTCTCGACAAGGACGCCCGGCGAGCCGACGCGAGCGCCGACAACGGCACGTACACCTGCGGCGTGGACCAGTACCGGGACGGCGACTTCAAGTCGGCGCAGACGACGATGACCGAGTGGGCCTCCGGCCACAAGGCCGCCAAGAACGCGGCCCTGGCGAAGAAGATCGCGATAGCTGCGGAGATCGCCCAGACGGTTCCGGCCGCCGGCAAGTCCCTGCCGACGACCCGGCAGGGCGGCAGCATCTCGGTCACGGTGCAGAACGACAGCCCCGACGAGATCACCGTCCTCTACACCGGGCCGGTCACCGGCAGCTTCACCCTGAAGGGGTGCGGCAGTTGCAAGGCGTACTCCATGATCCGCACCATCACGCCGGGTTTCGAGCCCTGCAGCGACAGCGGCAAGAACTATCCGGAGCGCACCATCAGCCTGCCGGTCGGCACCACGTACTTCCTGCACAAGCCGATGCACGACAGCCTCGCCTCGCCCGCCTCGGACACGGCGAAACTCGAATCGGGCTACATCTACACGGAATGCGCCTACACGACGCAGAGCCTGGGGACGACTTCCTGAACGGGGCGTGAAAGAGGGGGAATTCCGGCCACTGAATTTCCGTCAGCAGGCGAATATGTCACCCGTGGGGCGCATGTGACGGGTGGTATGGTGCGCCGAAATTCTCTCGCGCAGGGCCCCCACACGAAAGCCTTGAGACAATCCATGAACGACATAACGGCGGAAACCCCTGTGAACTCTTTTGTCCCGGGCGGTCGCCGCCGGCACCGCAAGGCCAAGCAGAGCAGCACCGGCGTCCGGCGGGCGATCGTGCTCGCGCTGGCCGTTCCCGTCACCTCTGCCGCCCTGGCCGGCCCTTCGGCGTTCGCCGCCGAGAAGGGCATCGGCACGACGGCCAAGGACACCGCACCGAGCCAGGGTCTCGACACGGACGACCAGCAGATGGTCACGAACCTCGAAACCCGGGTGCTCGACCAGCGTCTGGGCGCCAACGTCAGCGGGGTCGTCCTCGACGCCGACTCGGACAGCACGCTGTGGGACCACAACGGGGCGACGGCGATGATGCCGGCGTCCAACGTCAAGCTCGCCACGTCGACCGCGGCCCTGACGGTTCTCGGCCCCCACCACCGCTTCACCACGAAGGTCGTCTACGGCAACGGCACCCTGACCCTCATCGGGGGCGGCGACCGGACGTTGACCACCGCCGACCTCACCGAGCTGGCCAAGACCGCGGTCGCCGGGCTCAAGGCCGCGGGGCTGACGACGGTGAAGGTCGCCGTGGACGACAGCCTCTTCCCCGAACCGACCCTGGCCAACGGCTGGAACACCGGCTACTACCCCGACTCGGTCGCCCCCGTGCGGCCTCTCGTCGTCGACGGGCACGGCGTGCAGGACACCTCCCTCGACGCCGGGCAGGTCTTCGCCCAGCAACTCACCACGGCCGGCGTCACGGTCGACGGCGCCGTCGCCCGAGCCACGGCGAGCAAGGGCGACGTGCCGGTCGCCCGGCACACGTCGGCGCCGCTGTCGGACATCGTCCACACGATGCTCAAGACCAGCGACAACAACATGGCCGAGACCCTGCTGCGGATGACCGCGCTGGGCGCCGGCCGCCAGGCCACCTTCGAGGACGGCACGGAGGTCGTGCGCCAGGTGCTGAGCCTGCGGTACGGGGTGTCGCTCGACCACTTCGAGATGTACGACGGCAGCGGCCTGTCGCGGGCCGACCGCATCCCGGCCGCCACCCTCGCGGACATCCTCGAACTGCTGACGGAACCCCGCTACGCCCACACCCTCGGGTCCATCCTCGACGGCCTGCCCGTCTCCGGCGAGGCCGGCAGCACCCTCGGCCCGGAGTGGGGCCGCTTCGACGACGTGAACTCCAAGTGCGCCGTCGGCAAGGTGCACGCGAAGACCGGCACCCTCACCGGCGCCATCGCCCTGAGCGGTCTGACACAGGGCAAGGACGGCAAGTGGAAGGTGTTCTCGTTCATCGAGAACGGCTCCACGGCCAACCCCAACGACATCAAGGACGCCATGGACGGTCTCGCCGCGACCGTCAACGGCTGCTGGGCATAAACGACCGGGGTCCCCGCCTTGAGAAAAGGCAGGGGCCCCGTCACGCCTCCCCCGGGCGAGTCTCCGGTGTGATCCACAGCACAAGAAAACGATGCCGTTTCGATGAGTCCGAGGGCTACCCTGACTCCCAAGTGAACGAAACCGTTTCGTTCATAAGAGGCGTTTGCCCCCACCTCATGGAGAACGACAGCCATGGCCTCCGTACTCGTCGTCAACGACCAGTCCCTCCAACGCCTCGGCCTGCGCATGCTGCTGGCCGCCGAGCCCGACCTGACCGTCGTGGGCGACACCGCGAGCGGCGCCGAAGCGGTCCGTATGAGCGCCGAACTCCGCCCCGACGTCGTCCTGATGGGCAGCCACCGCCCCGACCCCGACGACATCGCGACCATCCGCCGCATCGCACACCCCTCACACCTCGCACCGGTCCGCAGCACCTCCGCGGGGCCGGCCGGGCATCAGCCGCGGGTGCTGGTCCTGACCTCCACCCATGACGAGGGGTACGCCTACGCCGCCCTGCGCGCGGGCGCCGGCGGATTCCTCCTCAAGGACGCCACCTCCGACGAACTGACCGCGGCGATCCGCGTCGTGGCCGCCGGGGACGCCGTCATCACCCCCGAACTCACCCGCGCCCTCATCGACACCGTCCGTCAGGAGCGCGTGCCGCGGCCGCGCGAGCGGGCCGTCGGGCTCGACGCCTTCACCGAGCGCGAGCGCGACGTCCTCGTCGCCGTCGCCTCCGGCTGGTCCAACGCGGAGATCGCCGCCCGCCTCTCCATCGCCCCGACCACCGTCAAGTCCCACGTCAGCCACATCCTCGCCAAGATCGGCGGCCACGCCCGCGTCCAGGCGGTCGCCTTCGCCTACGAGTACGGCCTGGTACACCCGGCGGCCTGACCCGCCCCCGGCGCGCCGAGCGCCCGGGGGGGGGGCGCCGCGCCGCGGGGGGGGGGGGCGGCCCGGGGGGGGGGGGGGGGGGGGGGGGGGGGGGGGGGGGGGGGGGGGGCCGCGGGCGCGGAG